>CAZDHQ010000035.1:1068-13535 GCA_964505135.1 uncultured Ferruginibacter sp. | reverse complement strand
GCAATGGCACTTGCTGCATCTGTGTAAACCTTGTTCATAGTATTTTGATTAATGAAGAGATTGGAAGCTATATGGCTATAGCAATTTACTGCATTTAGCTGATGCATTAAAAGCCAAAATCAATAATTGGATAATGCTACAGGCCATATTTATTGAGTTTTGTTATATTTACCCGCTAATATGTATAAGATTTTAAGAATTCATAACAGGCTGATTGTTGGTGGGCCTTCACATAATGTAACCCTGCTTACTGCATACCTTTCGCCTGAGTTTGAAACTAAATTGCTTGTCGGAAAAAAAGACCCTTCAGAAAAAGACGCTTATTTTATGGCGGAACAATTGGGCCTGAAGCCTGTGGAGATTAAAGAAATGCGCCGCAGTGTATTGCCATTTTTTGATATCATCGCTTACTTTAAAATAAAAAAAATCATCAGGCAATATAAACCCGATATTGTTCACACGCATGCATCCAAGAGTGGCGCTATCGGAAGATTGGCCGCCAGTGCCTGCAATGTGCCGCTGGTAGTACATACTTTTCACGGTCACGTTTTTCACTCTTATTTCAATTCTTTTTTTTCGAGATTGATTGTAAGGATGGAACGCTTCTTAGCAAAAAAAGCAGATGCTATTATCGCCATCAGTGATTCGCAGAAACATGAATTAAGTGAAGTGTATAAGATTGCGCCACCGGAAAAAGTTTTCGTAGTACCGCTCGGTTTTAACCTGGATAAGTTTGGAAGTGAGCAGGATAAGAAACGCAGCATTTTCAGGACTAAATATGGCTTTGATGAGGATGATATAATTGTTGGAATTGTTGGCAGAATAGTACCGGTTAAAAATCACGAAATGTTTTTAGAAGTAGCTGCAGCAGTAAAAGCTACTACCAATAAAAAAGTTCGCTTTGCGATTATAGGTGATGGTGAGTCGAGAGATTTGGTGGAACAAAAGTGCCAGCAGTTAGGGCTTTCATATTCCTATTATATCACTAACCCGGGGCAAAAGGCAAACGTATTGGTCACCTCATGGGAAACCGCTATTGAACAGGCTTTTGCAGGTATTGATATTGTAGTACTCACCTCACATAATGAAGGCACGCCCGTTTCTCTGATCGAAGCACAGGCGGCATATAAGCCGGTGGTTTCAACAGATGTGGGTGGTGTGGAAGATATAGTGCTGCATGGCGAAACCGGTTATATCACCAAAGTGGGAGAGGTAACTGCATTTGCAAACTATATCAATAACCTGATCAATGATGCAAAGCTGCGTGAATGCATGGGTAAAAAGGGTTATGAAAACGTAGTGAAAAAGTATTCCCGACAGCGATTGATTAATGATATGCGAAGTTTGTATCTAAGTTTTTTAAAGAAGCAATAAAATACTTACTCCCTGAACAACCGCTTTCTAAATTCCCAATACCTGTTTCAATTTCACAAAACCAGCTTTACTAACGGGCAACTGTATACCGGTAGTTAACAATGCCATGTGACTGTCTTTTTCATACGGCGTAATACGGGTGATCAATTGCGCATTTACAATATAGGATCGATGAATGCGTATAAACTCCTGTGCAGGCAAACTGTCTTCAAAAAACTGCATGGTTTTCTTTTTTAAAAAATTGCCATCCGTAGTTATAATTTTTACATAATCATCGGCTGCTTCCAGGTATTGAATCTGCGGCAAAGGAATGATTTTGATCTTACCATTGTCCTTCACCACGATTCTGTTGGATGGAGCCTGTGACTGCAGCGCTGTTTGGGCAACAACCAATGCTGCATGCTGCTGCTGTTGCAATATTTTTTTCATGGCTTTGTCAAATCTGTCTTTGCTGAAAGGTTTGAGTAAGTAATCTGCAGCATGTGCTTCAAATGCTTTGATGGCGTATTCTTCAAAGGCCGTTGCAAATACCACCATGGGCGGCTCATCCACCAGTTCAAGCATTTCAAAGCCGTTGATCTTAGGCATTTGTATATCCAGGAAAATAAGATCAGGCTGGTGCTGCTGTATAGCTTTCAATCCAGCAAAGCCATCACTGCATTCTTCTGCCACTTCAATATCCGGGTACGACTGCAGGTATTCTCTTATGATTGATCTTGCTAATGGTTCGTCATCTATTATTATCGCTTTCATCTCTATGCATTTTCAGTTATTGTTTCTATCTGTGGAATATTTACAATCGCTGTATAAAAACCTTCTTCTTTTTTTATTTGCAGCAGGTCTGGTCTTCCAAAAACCAGGAAGAGCCTTCGTTTGATGGAACTGATACCAAAACCAGTTCCTTTTAAAGGCATGGCGGTGGTTTCATCAAAAGGATTTTGAACAGTTGCTTGCAGCAATTAATATTTCTACTTCGCCGATTGTATCATACAATCCAAACTTGATGGCATTTTCTACCAATGGCTGCAGCAGCATGGTAGGCAGTTTCATTTTTTTTGTTTCCTCCGGCACGTCAATCTTTGATTGCAGGCGATAACCAAATCTTACTTTTTCAATATCGAGATAAAGTTCAAGGTATTTTATTTCTTCTTCCAGTGTAGTCCATTGCTGCCCTTCATTTCTTAATGTGCCTCTTAAAAAGTCACTTAGCTGCTGAATCATGTGCCTGGCTTTTTCAGGCTGGCTGCCTGTAAGTGCACTGATGGAGTTTAAACTATTGAATAAAAAATGTGGCTGCAGTTGCTGGCGAAGTTTATTAAGCTCCGCTTCTCTTGCCAGTCTCTCTATATCTGCCTTCCGTTCATTTTCTTCTTTCTGCTCTTTTTGAATATTCCATATCATACTTACCAATGTTACACATGCAATTACCAAAAAAGTTACTGTGTAACGTATTGCTGTACTTCGCTGCAAGAGTTGAGTGTACTCCAGGTCATGCTTATAAATATTACCAAGAATGATTTTAATAACAGCCAGCCATAATGCACTCAGTGTAAATGAAACTATCAAAACATAAATGTATTTTTCTTTTTTAGGCAGGTAATACTTCATATTATTTATTACCAAAACACAACATGCTGCGATGAAAAAAATGCTGATTGCGCTGTCTGTTAATGCTACACTGAAACCAATGCCTGCATTCATCAGGATGCCAATATGTATAAAGCCTGCAATAAACCAGAGCAAGGCGGCGAGGGCAAATACTGCTTTTACCGAATAGGTTTTATTGTTGAAATTTCCAGGCACTTTACAATTTTATTTAGGCGATAAATGCTGCAATACTTTGCTGTAACAGTTTGTTCGCTTGTTGCGTTGTGTTGCGAATGTACGCATCTGCATTGGCATGTTCTTTCATACAGGAGCAAAGCTCTATTCCGTCTGCATTACCTTCCAATGGTGTAATTTCAGTAACGTCTATAAAGCTCCATTTAATAAGGAAGTCAGCGTTAGTAATGGCTGTAGCTTCTCTTTCTCCGATTAACCTTGCTTTGTGGAAAGCATGCAGTTCGTCATCCGCATTAATCAACCTTGTCTGTTCATTAAATTGAGCTGCATGTTTTCCATTGCCGCAGGTAAACCTATAGGTTAGTTTTACTAAAAACCAGTTCATGGCTATACTTTTCTGGTTATTGATAATTGTTTTGGCTATACTTTAATAACTCCTTATTTCCACACCGCCGAACACTACAGAACCTTTCAGGATTAATACTTTTTCTGTATCTATTGTACCGGTTTGGTTATACTTTCTCTTATCATCTACGCCGTGAAAAACGCCTTCCAGTTCGTTATAAACAGTCCAGTGCGGAGGTACAATGATTTTAACACCACCAAATACTACTTCAAATCTTAACGTTGCTCTTCCCTGTAGTTCCGCCTGGGTTAAATCAATATCACTTCCTCCAAACACACTGGTGATTTTACCGCCCTGGAAGTTTTTTGATAAAATATTTTTCTGTATACCACTAAAAACAGATTTTACATCTACAAAGTCATTGCTGTCAAAACTTGGTTTTTCTTCTGATCCTGTTCTTCCCCAAACGGGTGCTGTATCTTTTGGATCAGTTGTTTTACGGTCATAAAATCCCTGGTCTGTCCATGTATGCGTTTTGGGTCTTAAGATAAATATCAATCCAATAGCGATGATTAATACCGGCCAGAAATAGGGTGCAAGGCTAAGGTTGGTAAAAATTTTATCTGCTAAAAAGAAACCGCCTACTGCAATCATGATCAACCAGCCATTGTTGGTGAAGTTGCTTTTAAAGCCGCTGTAGATACCCACTGCAATCAAAATCATTGGCCAGCTAAACAGCCAGTAAGGCAAAGGGAAGCCCGTGTTACGTAACAATAGTGCACCACCAACCAACACTAAGATCACTCCAGCGAAAATATTACCGTCGCTTTTTTTTCTAAGTTTTCTTTCGTTTTCCATGTTTTCCGTTTTGTGATACAAACCTACATTGGCTTTTATCATTGCACAAGGGGCTTTAGGCTGTTAGAATGAAAACGTAGGTAAATAGCGGTAGAAAGTAGGTGAAAATTCCTATAAAATTTTCACCGATCATTATAGTTGTTATGCATTTAGGATGGATAGGGGAATAACCGGCTTATCAGTACCAAAATAGCCTTGCTAAGTCAATTAGATACATTGGGCTTACTAAAAAGCAGAAGTATTTAATGGAAGCCCAGGCTGTGTTATCCCTTCACAATTTTGTTATAACTGGTGGCAATACCCTTAATCAAAGAAGAGCTAAAGCCCTGGTGTTCCATTTCATTCAGGCCTGCAATGGTGCAGCCTTTTGGTGTAGTTACTTTATCAATTTCCTGCTCAGGGTGCGTTCCTTTTTGAAGCAATAATTCTGCGGCGCCTTTCACTGTTTGGGCTGCAATTAAATTAGCGGTGGCAGAATCAAACCCAATTTCAATACCGCCCTGTATATTGGCCCGGATATAACGCATAGCATAGGCAGTACCGCAGGCGCCTAATACAGTAGCAGCATCCATCAGCTTTTCATCAATTACGGCTACTTTACCAACAGTTTCAAATAACCCTTTTACAAAATCAACCTGTTCGTTTGTTGCATTACTAAAACTTAAGCAGGTCATGCTTTCCTGTATAGCGATGGCAGTGTTGGGCATGGCACGGCAGATGGCCATTTTCTTTTTTACTATTTCTGCAAGGTCGTTAATCAATACACCTGTTACTACAGAAGATAAAATATGGTTGGATGTTAAGTCTTTCTTTACAGCATTTAACACATCGCTTACCTGGAAGGGTTTGATTGCAAGAATGACTAACTCACTGTTACGGATAGCCGCATTATTATCTGAAGTAATATTCACCCCTTTTTTTGCCAATGCCTGCAGGGTGCTGATGTTTCTTTTGGTAATGGTAATATCAGCAGGCTTGCTGAATTTACTTTTTATTAATCCTTCTGCAATGGCGGTTCCGAGGTTCCCGCCGCCGATGATGGCAATTTTTTTAGACATGGGTTGTTATTATTTAAAGCATGCTCAATGCCTGCTCTCCGTCATGCCCTGCCAATAAATTGGAGATGGCATTATCATATTTGTTTTTCCAATCAGCAATATTCCCCCAGGCTGCTGCATCCACTTTTATATCTCCTGGAGTAACAGTGCCTAATTTTTCAAAAGGAATATTTACAGCAGCCAATACATTTTTCAATTCATTGAACTGCTTTTCATCTACTGTAACTACCACACGGCTTTGAGCTTCGCCAAACAGGTAAGCATCTTTGCGGATATTGCTATCGGTGGTGATATCAAAACCAAGGTTACGGTTAAAGCCACTTTCTACCAGTGTTATAAACAAACCGCCTTCACTCACATCATGCGCTGATTTGATCTGGTTTGCCTGGATGAGTTGTGTGATTGTTTTTTGCAATGCAAATTCTTCTTCCAAATCAAAATGCGGAGCAGGGCTGTATTCTACGCCGTGAATTTTAGTAAGGTATTCTGATGAGTTGATATCAGCTTTGCTGCTACCAATCAAAACAATAATATCACCTGCTTCTTTAAAATCAAGCGTCATTTTTTTGTGAACACTATCCAGCACACCTACCATTCCTATCGTTGGCGTAGGATAAACAGGTCCATCAGGCGATTGATTATAGAAGCTTACGTTCCCACCAGTAACGGGTGTATCAAACTTGCGGCAAGCTTCTCCCATGCCTTTGATAGCATTTACAAATTGGTAATATACTTCTGGATTGTAAGGATTTCCAAAGTTCAAACAGTTGGTGATACCCAGCGGATGACCACCACTGCAAACAATATTTCTTGCAGCTTCGGCTACAGCAATCATAGCGCCCTTGTATGGATCAGCAGCAACATAGCGGCTGTTGCAATCTGTTGTTAATGCAAGGCCTTTGTTAGTGGGTTTTGCTACCACCACCGCCGCATCACTTGGAGCATTGGTTGTTGCAGTGCCAGTTCCCACCATGCTGTCATATTGGTCATATATCCAGCGTTTAGAAGCAATGTTTGGTCCGCTTACAATTTCTTCTGCTACTTTTTTCAGGTCAGCAGGCACAGCAATTTTTGATGCATCAAATTTTTTGATTTCATCCAAATATTTTGGCTCGCTGTATTCTCTTTCATATTGTGGAGCACCGCCGCCCAGCACTAATTCATGCGCAGGTACAGCAGCCTCTAGCACACCATTCATATAGAACTCGAGGATGCCGTCATCCGTTACTTCACCAATCTGGCTGCAGGGCAAATCCCATTTTTCAAACACTTGAATTACTTCCGCTTCTTTGCCTTTTTGCACTACCATCAGCATGCGCTCCTGGCTTTCGCTCAGCAGCAGTTCCCAGGCTTTCATGTTCTGCTGGCGCATGGGCACTTTATCCAAATCTATCCGCATGCCTGATTCGCCTTTAGCACTCATTTCAGCTGTAGAGCAAATGATGCCTGCTGCACCCATATCCTGCATACCTACCAATGCTCCTGTTTTAATCACTTCCAGGCAAGCTTCCAGTAATTTCTTTTCCTGGAACGGATCACCTACCTGCACGGCTGGTAAATCTTCCACGCTGTCTTCAGTAATATTGGCTGATGCAAAGGATGCACCACCGATACCGTCTTTACCAGTTGCACTTCCCACAAAGAAAACCGGGTTGCCTTTTCCTTTTGCAATGGCTGAAATGGTTTCTCCATTTTTCAATACACCCACGCTCATGGCGTTTACCAAAGGATTGGTATGATAGCATTCTTCAAAATAAATTTCACCACCCACAGTTGGCACACCAAAGCAGTTGCCATAGTGACCAATACCATGTACCACACCTGCTAACAAATGCTGTGTTTTGGCTTCTGTTAATTTTCCAAAGCGAAGTGAATTCAATGATGCAATCGGCCTTGCACCCATCGTAAATATATCCCGGTGTATACCACCCACACCTGTTGCTGCACCCTGGAAGGGTTCAATGGCGCTGGGGTGATTGTGACTCTCAATTTTAAATACCACACCATAGCCATCGCCAATATCCATCAGACCTGCATTTTCTTCACCGGCCTTCACCAGCATCTTCTTTCCCTCACGTGGTAAGGTTTTCAGCCATTTGATGGAATTTTTATAACTGCAATGTTCACTCCACATAGCGCTAAAGCAGCAGAGTTCATTGAAATTAGGCGTACGGCCCAATTTCTGTTTTATCAATTCAAATTCTTCTTCCGTAAGTCGAAGTTCTTTGGCGGTCTGTGCGGTAATTTCCATAATAAATTTTAGAGAGTGCGAAAGTACAAAGCATCTATGGTTTGAATAAAAGTATTATTGTTTTTTATTTACGGCTGTTTAAAACTTGTTATCAATACCAATAGTCAACAGCTTTTCCCATCAGTTTTCAACTCTGAGCAGAGTGTACTATTTTAGCTATCTTTCTTTTTTAAACTAACAGCTTGGGCTATCTACTTTTTTTTGTTTACTTCATCCTGCTGGCATGGCTGCTTACAAAAATTAAATTTGTAAGAAAAGCCGGCTTGCGGCCGCTGGCTGTAGTTCTTCTCTTCACGGCTAAAGTAGTTGCCGGGCTTGCTATGGGATGGGTTTACAGGAATGATATTAATGCAGATACCTGGCAATACCACTACCTGGCACTTGATGATTACCAACTTCTATTTAAACATCCCGGTGAATATCTTTCCAATTTATTTGAAAGCGGATATGAGCATAAATATGATGGTGTATTGCAGCTGAAAAATTCATATTGGAATGATTTGAGGACAAACCTGGTAATCAAATTTGTATCTGTATTACATATTTTCAGTTTTGGTAATTTTTGGGTGAATGTGGTGCTATTTAATTTCATTACCTTCTTTGGACATATTGCGCTCTTTCGCACATTTAAATCTGCACTTAAAGGATTTAACAGCGGCCTGGTGATAACCTGTTTTTTGCTGCCTTCTCTATTGCTTTTTTCCAGTATGATTCATAAGGATGGCATTATGTTTTTTGCCATCAGCTTTGTGTGCTATTCGCTTTATGCCTTAAGGACTTCTGGTAGACAAACAGCAACAGTGCTATTGCTGTTAATGGGGCTTATGCTGATCTTTTTAATACGCAGTTATATTTTTATAGCGTTGATTCCATCTGCAGTTGCATGGCTTATATGCTGGAACAAACCTAACCGTGTGGCTGCAAAGATTTATGCAATTGTTTTTGGCCTGTGTTTAATACTGTTCTTCGCATCTTTTTATTTTTCGTCATTTTCCCTGCCCGGCCTGATAATAGAAAAGCAGGCAGATTTCTTAAGTCTTGAAAAAGCCCGTTCTTTTATCGGAGTTCCTGTTTTGCAGGCCAGTCCGCTCAGTTTTCTTTCAGCACTTCCCACAGTGGCTGCTCATGTTTTGCTAAGGCCGTTTTTTACAGATTTCCATTTATCTAAACTTTTGATTGTATTTGCTGCGGAGTGGTACCTATATATAGCAGCGGCTGTTTTAATTATAGCCCGATTAAGAAGAGCAAAACTTAATTTATCCTTTATATTGTTTTCCCTTTTGTTTGCACTGGTAATGCTACTGCTAATTGGCTATACCGTTCCTATTCTTTGGGCAATTGTGCGCTACCGGTCTATCTACCTTCCTTTTATACTGGCGCCCCTATTTGGCTGCATTAACTGGAAACTATCCGGTCTAAAACGATTTAAAATATAATTGCATATTTAATTTTATTCACTTTTTATACCAAATTGTTAGTGTTGGCTAATGTTTTTCAAATATGATTAGATAAAATGATTATTTTGCATATCCTAAATCGGAAAAATTATGCAATCATTACGTTTTAAAGCAATTGACAATTTGAATTCACAATCTGAAGTCAACGTGAAGGGCTCTACTAAAATCACAGGGATTTTCGGAGAAAATGTATTTACCCTAAAAACTGCAAGACAATTTTTAAGCGACGATGCGTATAAAAGCCTGGTGGCATCCATCAAAGGCGGTAAAAAAATTGACCGTAGTATGGGTAACCAAATTTCCAACGGATTAAAGGCCTGGGCAGAAAGCAAGGGCGTTACTCACTACACTCACTGGTTTCAGCCTTTGACTGAATTGTCTGCAGAAAAACATGATTCATTTTTTACATTAAAAGGCGATGGTACGCCAATAGAAGAGTTTGATGGTGGCGCCTTGATTCAGCAGGAGCCAGACGCTTCTTCCTTCCCCTCAGGTGGATTAAGGGCTACTTTTGAAGCCCGTGGTTACACAGCATGGGATCCATCTTCACCTGCCTTTATTATGGAAATTGGCCAGGGAAAAACCTTGTGCATTCCTACCATTTTTGTTTCTTATACCGGTGAATCATTAGACGCTAAAACGCCTTTGATTAAAGCCCTGGTTGCTTTGGACAAAGCTGCTGTAGATGTTTGCCAGTACTTTGATAAAAACGTAACGAAAGTAACTGCTACACTTGGCTGGGAGCAGGAATATTTTGTAATAGATGCTGGTATGGCTAATGCCCGCCCCGATCTTACCATGACAGGCCGTACTGTATTTGGCCATGCGCCTGCAAAAGGGCAGCAACTGGAGGATCACTACTTTGGAACTATTCCTGAAAGAGTGTACGCATTCATGAGAGATTTTGAAGAGGAGTCTTACAAGCTGGGTATTCCTTTACGTACAAGACATAATGAAGTGGCGCCTTCACAGTTTGAGTGTGCACCTATATTTGAAGAAGCAAACCTGGCAGTTGATCACAATACCTTATTGATGGACATCATGACGAGGGTTGCAAAGCGCCACAGCTTAAAAGTATTGCTGCATGAAAAACCATTTGCCGGCATCAATGGTAGCGGTAAGCATAATAACTGGAGTATTGCTACAGACACAGGAGTAAACCTGCTGGCTCCCGGCAAAACACCAAAGACCAACCTGATGTTCCTTACCTTCTTTGTAAATACAATCAAGGCGGTACATGATTATGCACCACTGTTAAGAGCGTCTATCGCAAGTGCAGGTAACGATCACCGTTTGGGTGCCAATGAAGCCCCTCCGGCTATTATCTCTATTTTCATCGGGAAGTTTTTAACCGATGTGCTGAACCAGATTGAAACACGTGTAGGTGATAAGTTTGATGAGCAGGATGAAGCCATGCTTAAGCTGGATATCCATAAAACAATTCCTGAGCTGATGCTGGATAATACAGACAGGAACCGTACTTCTCCATTCGCATTCACCGGAAATAAATTTGAATTCCGTGCGGTAGGTTCTGCTGCCAACTGTGCCAATGCAATGACTGTAGTTAATACCATCGTTGCAGAAACACTTAAAAACTTCAAAAAAGAAGTTGATGCTTTAATTGACAAAGGGGAGAAAAAAGAAATTGCTATCATGCATGTGGTACAGAAATACATTGTAGATAGTAAGGCTGTTTTGTTTGAAGGAGATGGCTATAGCGAAGCATGGGCTAACGGAGCTGCAAGAAGAGGTTTGGCAAATGTAAAAACTACGCCACTTGCACTGGATGCCTACATCACTGAACAGTCAAAGCATTTGTTTGAGAGCAATAGTATTTATACGCATGCAGAACTGGAAGCCCGCCATGAAATCATGCTGGAAGCGTACATTAAAAAAGTACAGATTGAAGCAAGGATTATGGGAGAAATGGCTACTTCATTGATATTGCCTTCTGCGGTTAAATACCAAAATGTATTGCTGGAAAATATCAAAGGATTGAAAGAGCTGGGCCTGGAAGAGTCTGCTTATGCAAACCAGTTGAGCGTATTAAAAGATATCAGCAAACACATCGATGCAATGAGTACTGCAGTTAAAGCAATGATCCAGGAGCGCAAGCGTGTAAATCAAATTGCTGATACAAGAGAAAAAGCCATTGCCTACTGCGATGATATCAAGGGTAAATTCTTTGATGATATCCGCTACCATGTAGATAAGCTGGAATTGGTGGTGGATGATGCACATTGGTCATTACCAAAATACAGGGAAATGCTTTTCTTGAGATAAGCATTACTTAAAATAGCTGGCAAGCAATCGTGAAGCCCCGTTTACTTTGTAGGCGGGGCTTTCTTTTGTTGCCATTGCGGCAATAAAATATCCACCTTTAAACTACGGTAAAAAAAATGATGTATTATTGCGCATTGTAAAAGAATGTTCTTTAATCCTTGCCCTTTAAAAGAAATATTCTTTAGTACGATTAGCTTAAATCTGAATCCCACCAGTTAGTTTTTAATTGCTGTTGCAAGCTGTTGTTGTATTTAATCACAAAAACAGTTGTCTGCACTCATCAATCTCCTTTAAAATCCAAAACTGTGTAGTAAAAGTTCGATATTTACGTAATATTTTGATGCAATATTCGTTCGTGAATGTTTCAATAGGTCTGTAGTTTTTTTTCTATTATAACAATTGTCTATTATTAAAATTCTGATATGAAATCTGTCTTACAAAAAATAACAGCACACTTTATTATGGTGGGCATTTATACTACTGTGACTTGTGCGGCCTTCGGTCAAACGATTGGAGACTACCAGTCAAACGGCGCTGTCAACTGGACGGCAGCAGCTAATTGGCAACGATGGAATGGTACCAGTTGGGTCGCTGCAGCAACGGCACCATCGGCCAATACGTTCGCAAATAATACTATTACTGTGTTGTCTGGAAACTCATTAACTGTAACATCCAATTCCACCATTACTTACACGCTTGGAGCAAATAACACTTTAGTCCTTGCGGGCACTGCTACTATTTCCAATACCGGAAATGCAACTCTTGACTTTACGATAGACGGAAACTTGCAAGTAGATGGTACAATTATAATAGGGGCCTCTGGTAACAACCATAAGTCTAACTTAAATATTAATGGAACAATTCGATTAAATTCTACTACTCAGCAAATAACTTTTATCAACAGCGGAGGTAATGGTGCAAATCGATTCACGTTAGGACCATCTGCGAACTTATTTACAAAAAATTCAAATGGTGTTTATGGGGCTTCAAGTGCAATTTCAAACACAAATGTGATAGTAACACTACCAACGACAGCAAATTATGGATTTGATGGTGCA
>CAZDHQ010000035.1:0-1058 GCA_964505135.1 uncultured Ferruginibacter sp. | reverse complement strand
AGCGGCTCGGGTACGAAAACCATTGGGGGCTCTACATTGGTAAATGGGATCCTAACAGTTTCAGCAAATACATCCCTCGCCATAGGGTCAAATAATTTAAGTGCGTCAAGTGTCAATCTTCAGTGTGGTGCTTCTACCAGTTCTGCATCTATTACTGGTACGGGTATTCTAACATTAGGTGGAAATATTAATGTTACCAATAGCGCTGGAGGAACAATAGGAGCTAATATCTCAACACCCATCGCTTTAGGAGCAACCCGTACCATCACAGTAGCAGACGATGGAACATCTGCTGCTGATCTTACTATTTCAAGTGTTATTAGCGGAACAGGTTTTGGTATAATTAAAAACGGTGCAGGAACACTAGCACTGAGCGGCACAAATACCTTTTCTGGAGGAGCAACATTAAATACAGGTACATTAAATATTGGCAATACCTCTGCACTGGGAGCAGCGTCTGGAACATTCACAATCGCTGGGGGAAGTATTAATGCCAGTTCACCTATCACTACCGTTAACTATCCCATTGCTCTGAACGGCGACTTTTCTTTTATTGGCACCAATTCTCTTAACCTCGGCACTGGAACGGTAACCATGAATGCTGATCGGCAAATCACAGTGAACGCTAATACACTCACCATTGGAGGGGTAATTGCTCAGTCAACAAGGAGTCTCACTAAATCCGGTAATGGTACTTTAAGCTTTGGCTCCAATTCTGTTGATCTAAATTCATTAAGCATTAATGCAGGTACATTAGTATCCTCATCTGGCAATCTTTCGCTTCAGGGCAATTTTAATAATATTGGCACATTTACACATAACAGCGGCACAGTTATCTTTGCAGGTACTTCGGCAATACAAACCATAACAAGCAGCTCCACTGTAACTTTCAATAATCTAACAACCAATAAAGCGGTAGGCAATGTGGTTTTGGCTAACAATATAACAGTTGGTGGAGCACTTACACTAACTGCCGGCGCCTTAAATCTTGGTTCCAATACTTTAACAATCAATGGAACCGTATCCAGTGCCGGTGGAACTTTAGGTGCTGGTAGCGG
>CAZDHQ010000034.1:0-13639 GCA_964505135.1 uncultured Ferruginibacter sp. | reverse complement strand
TTCACTGATCCGTATGGAACAGCGGTGGGTGTGATTAATCCTACAGCTCCATTTAAAGTAGTGATTGAAGCGCATGCAGATGAGATCAGCTGGTTTGTAAATTACATTACATCTGAAGGTTTGATTTATTTAAAAAGAAATGGTGGAGTAGATCATCAAATTGCCCCTTCAATGAGAGTTTTAGTTCATGGTAAAAAAGGTGCTGTGAAAGCGGTGTTTGGCTGGCCTGCAATCCACACAAGGCATAATGCAGATAAAGAAACACAACCTAAAGTAGAAAATTTATTTCTTGACTGTGGTGCATCCAGCAAAAAAGAAGTGGAGGAATTAGGCATTACAATTGGCTCTGTTGTTACTTACGAAAGTGGCTACGATGAACTGGCCTATGATTATTTAGTGGGCAGAGCATTTGATAACCGAATTGGTGGTTTTATGATCGCTGAAGTTGCAAGGTTACTAAAGCAAAATCAAAAGAAGCTGCCTTTTGGTTTGTATGTAGTGAATGCAGTACAGGAAGAAGTTGGTTTAAGAGGTGCTGAAATGATTGCAAGAAGAATCAAGCCTGATGTAGCCATCATCACAGATGTTACGCATGATACTACCACACCAATGGTAAGCAAAATTATCCAGGGTGAAACCAGTTGTGGTAAAGGGCCTTCGCTTACGTTTGGTCCGGCAGTTCATAATAAATTATTAAACCTGGTGCAGGATGTAGCGGAGAAAAATAAAATTCCTGTTCAGTTGCATGCTGTAAGCAGGAGCACAGGAACTGATACCGATTCATTTGCCTATGCAAATGATGGTTGTCCATCTGTGTTGATTTCAATTCCTTTAAAATATATGCATACCACAGTGGAGATGCTGCATAAAAGCGATATTGAAAATACTGTTAAGTTGATGCATGAAACATTGCTTACACTTACTCCAAAAACAAACCTTAGTTATTTCTAGACTGTAGATATATCATAAATAAAAACGGCGTTATTTAACGCCGTTTTTATTTATCCGCCATCAGCAAAACTTTCAAATACCGTCATCCCTCCATCTATAAAAATACTTGCCCCAGTTATGTAGTCACTGTCATCACTGGCAAGAAATACTGCCAGTTTTCCAACATCTGCCGGAGTACCAATCCTGTTGTACGGGATCAATGTCATTAAGTTGTTGTATGCTTCGGGGGTGTTCCAGGCTGCTTTGTTAATGGGCGTTTGAATAGCGCCGGGGCAAATACTGTTGACCCTGATTTTTTGTGGTCCATACTCCTGTGCCAATGTTTGCATCAGCATTTTGATTGCGCCTTTTGAGCTGGCATAATTGGCATGGCCTGCCCATGGAATTACTTCATGCACACTGCTCATGCAAATGATTTTGCCCAGGGCTGCTGAGCGTTGCGTCATACCTCTTTTTAAAAATTCTTTTACTGCTTCTCTTGCACATAAAAATTGGCCGGTCAAATTAATATCAATTACAGTTTGCCATTGAGCCAATGTCATTTCATGGAAAGCAGCATCTTTCTGCAAGCCTGCATTGTTTACTAAAATATCTATCGTGCCAAAATGTTGGATAGCCTGCTGAAACATACTGATCACTTCATCTTCCTTGCTCACATCTGCTTTTATTGCAATCGCCTTGGCGCCGCTATTTTTTATTTGTTCCACAATGCTGTTAGCGGAATCTGCATTAGATGCGTAGTTTACAATTATATTGGCACCAGCTTCCGCTAAGGCTATTGCCACACCTTCTCCAATGCCGCTACTGGCGCCGGTTACCAATGCTGTTTGGCCTGCTAATTTTTTATCGTCACTCATAAGGCGATTTTATTTGAATTTTAATTTATAATAAAGAATGATCAAAGCAAGCACAGCCGTGATGGCATTTGCAATAAGTACTGGCAGATCATTGGAGAATAATCCATACAGGAACCAGAGAATAGTGCCTGTGGTGAAAATGATATACATGTATAATGAAATGCCCGAAGTATCTTTTGTTTTGATTGTCTTAATTGCCTGCGGCAAAAAAGAAATAGTAGTACAGAATGCTGCTGCAAATCCTGCGATAGAAATCCAGTTCATAATAATGATTGATGCGGTCAGTATAAAAATCAGTTAACAGGCTACTGGATAGATAGTTGATCTTTTACCAATAAATTTTTACCGGTGTTAACAATTAGCGCTGCACCATTGGACAAAGTGTAAGGAATATCTAATACACAATCTCCTGCTATTGCATGATCAATGATAATTTGATTACCTGGAAATAATGAGGCTGGAGGTTCTATTTGATACAGCCAGTTACTGGAATCGCTCCAGTTGCCATTCCCGTTAAAAGTATATTTTGATAAAAAATCACCGGTTAAATCCTGAATGTTAAACGCCTGTAGTTTTTGACTAATAGTTAAGCTCAGTGCACTTACTGTAAATCTTTCATTGCTGATATAACCATATTTTCCTGAACGAAAACATAGTCCTTCTGCCTGGCCCATATTTAATGCAGTGCCAAGGCTTATTCTCCTCTTGTTGCCTGAGAAAAACTTTATACCTGAATAATCAGAAAGCAGGTATAAATAATGATTACCAAATCCGCTGCTTTGATAACCCAGTAATGCAATTACATTTTCACCATCCACCTTATCGGCTGCTGTTACTAAAAACCCAGTGGCTAATGTGTCTATAGGTGTAGCGGTGTAGGTGCCGCCTTTGATACTGTTAATTACATAATGAACGGTGTTGTTATCAATCCAGTTTTTTGTAAATAGATGTACTTGCTTATTGGTAACAATCATTGCTTCACAATCAAATCTTGTATTGTTAGATGATGTAGCAACAGGTGGTTGCGGTTGATTGCTGTAAGAGAAATTGATGGTTTCAATATTTTGTGATGGTATTGTTACTACAGCGTTGTTTTTATAGTCAGGGATGCTGCTAATTGGGAACTTATAAATTTTTAAATTGGTTCTTGCACCATTAGCATTATTACCAAAATCACCTATGTAGAAGTAAGTGCCGTCAAATGCGATATCTTCCCAATCAACATTGGCAGCGCCCTGTAGTATTACACGCTGCAAAACTGCATTGCTTATGGTGTCAATACGGTATAGCGTAGGTGTGCCGCCGCCATCATTAAAACTCCATAAATAACCACCTGCATACTCAAGCCCACTTGTTTCAATCAATGAGTCACTCATGGGATCAACTTTTACAGTGGGCGTATAGCTGGCACCGTTATAAGTGCAGGAGCCATCATTAATAACAGCAGATGCATTGTAATTATTCGCCAGTGGATCTGTGCAGCCTGCCCGCTGGCTGAATAAATTAAAACTAATGCCTTGCAGCAGTAAAAGCAGGACTGTATACTTCATTGGTTAATTTGCCTGGTAAAAATAAGCAAACTGGGTGCAAAATATTGCATGCGCACATTAAGGTAAGATGATAATTTATAAAACGTATAAATGAGTCCCGACGATGAATGTCCGGATACTGATCAGAGCATCTGTATAACACAACCGAAGTTGGATAAAGATTAAATGTCGTAACAGAAATTAATCAAATAGTTCCCTGCTTACTTCACCAACCAGGAATACACTTCCGCAGACTAAGATGAGATCATTTTTATTAGCATTGGCTTTAGCAAGTGTGATGGCTTCATTCACATCGTCAATCACTAATCCTGTCAATAGAAAATCATTCGCCTTTTGTTGCAGTTCGGATGCAGGCAAAGCTCTTGGAATATGGGCATTGGTAAAATAATACTGTGCATCTTTTGGCAACAGGGCAAGTGCTTTATTGATGTCCTTGTCTTTTACCATGCCAATAATGATGTGTAATGAATTGTATTGACCATGCAATAATTCCAGTTGCTTTAATACCTGCCTGATGCCATCTTCATTGTGAGCTACATCCAGAATGATGGTTGGATTTTCAGCTATGGCTTCCCACCTGCCGTGGAGGCCGGTTAGTGCCTTTACACGCTCTAATGAATGAAGAATAGTTTCTTTTGAAATTTTTATTCCCTCCTCAGCTAAGATATCCGTTGACGTTAGTACGGTTCTGAGATTATTGGTTTGATAGATACCATTAAGATCAAGTGTATAATTGTTCTCTTTTCCGTTGTTGATATTTTTTAAAGTGCAGCTCAATTTATGTGTCTGCACTTGTATATTTTCAATGCTGTATTTTTCCGAAGCAAAGTAAACAGGCGCATTTTCCTTTGCTGCTTTTGTTTCAAAAACGGGTTTTGTTTCCGGCAGGTATTCACCAATTACAACAGGAATATTTTGTTTGATAATGCCGGCTTTTTCAAAAGCAATTTTTTCAAGTGTATCACCCAAAATATTCATGTGATCATAACCAATGTTGGTGATGATTGACAGGATAGGTGTGATGATATTGGTACTATCGAGTCTTCCGCCGAGTCCTGTTTCAATCACTGCAAAATCAACTTTTTCTTTAGCAAAATAATCGAAAGCCATTGCTACCGTTACTTCAAAAAAAGATGGTTCAATCGCTTCTGTTGTTGGTTTGATACGTTTTACAAAATCAACTACAAATTCTTCAGGAACCATTTCTCCGTTTATCTTGATCCGTTCTCTAAAGTCTTTTAGATGAGGCGATGTATATAGTCCTGTTTTATAGCCTGCCTGCTGTAATATGGAAGCAAGCATGTGGCTCGTACTGCCTTTACCGTTAGTGCCGGCGATATGAATGCTTTTAAAATTATTTTGTGGATTGCCTAATGCATTGCAGAGCTCAATCGTATTGTGTAAGTCTTTTTTATAAGCTGCAGATCCAATGCGGCTAAACATTGGTAGTTGGGAATACAGATAATCAATGGTCTCTTTGTAATTCATCTGCCGCAAAGATATAACACGAATCTGGCAGGTTAATTTTGAACTTTGAAATTGAATAGAATTGTTGAGATGCCATCTTCTCCTGAAGGGAATTTCAATTGTGCGGCCTTTCTTCTGGCGATAGCCAATATTGTTGCATTTGCTGTGGTGGTGCCTTTTGAAATGGTTGCACTTACAAAACCGCCTGCGCTGTTATACCTCACGTCAACATATACTTTTGCATTCTCGTTAAAATCGTCTTCAAACCTTAATGCACCAAGGTTAGTAGGTCTTGCGCCTCTTACAACACTAGCACCGCTTCTTCCTCCAGGCGTATTCCCATAACTATCAGGCTTACCGGAAGGATCACCTGCATCACCTTTTCCACCGGGGTTATTGCCCTGCGATGTAAAACCATTATCCTGGTCAGCACCATTTCCTTTTCCGTTGCCGGGACCTTTATAGGTAGCTAAGGGCTTCTGAGGTTTAGGTGCCTGCACGGCTACCGGAGTAGGAGTAGTGTTTTTAGTTGGTTGCTTTACCACAGGTGTGATATTCTTATTTGGCTGCTTAGCTGGTTTCTCTGTTTTTGTAACAGGTGCTGCATCTTCCTCTGCGTTGTCATCTGGTTGGGCAGTTTCTTCGGCAGCCTGCGCAGGTGCTTTTGCAATTGGCTGTGGAGCTGCCTTTGATTCTACTTCAGGCGACATTTCTCCTTTTATCAATGGCTGCGTTTCTCCAAAACCTTCATCATTGTTTCCCAGGTTAATCTCTATTAAGTCTTGTGCAACAGGTTGTGTAGGCGGTAATACCTGCCAACTGATTAAGAAAGCCATTATTAATAAGGCAGCACAGATCACCAATGTGTAAGCCGCTGCTTTTTTATTTTTTTCTGCTTCAAATGTTGACTGCATAGTAGTAGTGTAATACATAGTAAAGATATTTGATAAAAACCAAATGATGCAACACTGTGCCAAATTACATGAGTGCACAAAAGGCTTTAACAAATATTTCAGCCTGCATCAGTCAAGCCATCAGTGCTTAAAAAATATATCGTATCCAAAACGGATGATAGTACCTGCAATTACCAGTAGAAAAAAGATTCGAATAAAGCGATTGCCCTTGATGAGCGCTAATCTAGCGCCTAAAAAAGAGCCGCTTACATTACAGGCTGCCATTGGGATAGCATAATGATAAAGAATATGTCCGCTCCCGCTGAAGTAAATAATGGAGCCAATATTGGTAGCAAGGTTTACAAATTTTGCATGTGCACTTGCTTTTAAAAAATCAAAACCCAGTACGCCAATAAAGAACAATATTAAAAAACTTCCGGCTCCGGGGCCGATAAAGCCATCGTAAAAACCAAGTATAATTGCGAAGACTGAGCCATACAAAAATTCATGTTTGGCATGGAGATTCTTTTCACTTGCTGTTCCAAAATCTTTTTTTGTGTAAGTATAAACCGCCACTGCAATGAGTACACAAAAAATAACTGGTTTCATAAAACGATTGCTCACTATGCTTACGGTGTAAGAACCAATAATGGCAGCAATCAATGCAATGCTGCACATGATGGCAAGGAGTTTCCATTGCACTTTAATTCTTTTTGCATATTGATAGCTTGCGATGGAAGTGCCGGTGAAAGAGGGGATTTTAGTAGTACCAAGCAAAGTGGCAACAGGGTATTGGGGCAATGTTATAAGGGTAGCCGGAGTTTGTACCAATCCTCCGCCGCCAACAATCGCATCAATAAAACCAGCCGCAAAGGCGGCAATGCATAAAATGATTAAATCTTGCATTGGGTAAAAATAAAAAAAGCAGGTAATTGTAATTAGGTACGGCAATAAAAGAACAATTTTCATTGCGGCTTTTGGCGGTCTGTCACAACTTTAAGTCGGGACCGACCTAAGGTTGGGATGACAGGGCATCCCGAATGCTTTCGAGATAATCAACTGAACCAATGTATTGATTCAACTGATTTTTATAACTGTTGATTAAATTTTGAATTTGTGAATTACTGTACTTTTTTAAGACTTTCTCCCTTTTGAGTGCATCCGTTTTGTTGTCGAACATTTCAACGTGAACCAGCACCGAGGGTGTTTTATTTGAGGTATAATGAGATTCTTTGTTGTTATGCTGTTCAAGGCGTTGTAAGGGGTTCAGAGAAAATCCCTTGTAAAAAGAATTATCAATTGTGCTTTGTATGATGTAAACATAAAACATACTGGCAATAAAAAAGCCCCAATTTTCATTGAGGCTTTTGGCGGACTGGACGGGACTCGAACCCGCGACCTCTGCCGTGACAGGGCAGCATTCTAACCAACTGAACTACCAATCCAACAACCCGGCTTATAGATTGAAACCTGCAAGCCGAAATATTTTAAGATGAACTAATCTATAAGAACTTTTGTGCCCTAACGCTCTTTTGATTTTTAGGGAGTGCGAAGATAGTAGATTCATCTTTTCTGCCAAAATTTTTATTAAAAAAATTGCATCCCTTAATTTTACATTTACTTTGTTAATTGCTTTTAAGCCAAACAATTAATTTATAAATCTATATGCCTGAATTAAAAAACCGCCAGTTCCTGGATTTCGAGAAACCCATTAAGGATTTGTACGACCAGGTGGAGCTGCTGAAAGCGTCGGCAGAAAAAAGTAAGACGGATATGAGCAGTGCAATACAGGCACTGGAACAAAGAATTGTAGAAGCCAAAAAAGAACTCACTCAAAATTTATCCCCCTGGCAAAGAGTACAGTTAAGCCGCCATCCAGACAGACCTTACACACTTAAATACATCGAAAAAATGTGCAGCAATTTTGTAGAGCTGCATGGAGATAGAAATGTAAAAGACGATAAAGCAATGGTGGGTGGATTTGCTAACCTGGGTGGTGAAACGGTGATGATACTCGGGCAGCAAAAGGGGGTCAATACTAAAATGCGTCAAATCAGGAATTTTGGCATGGCCAATCCGGAAGGTTATCGCAAGGCGCTCCGTTTAATGAAGCTGGCTGAAAAATTTAATAAACCTATCATTACCTTAATAGATACACCGGGTGCCTATCCGGGGCTTGAAGCGGAAGAGCGTGGACAAGGCGAAGCCATTGCAAGAAATATTTTTGAAATGATGCGTTTACGGGTACCTGTTATTTGTGTTGTTATTGGTGAGGGTGCCAGTGGAGGAGCGTTAGGAATTGGTGTGGGAGATAAAGTTTTCATGCTGGAAAATACCTGGTACACCGTTATTTCTCCTGAAAGCTGCAGTAGTATTTTATGGAGAAGCTGGGATAAAAAAGAAGTGGCTGCCGAACAGTTAAAACTAACGGGTAAGCATATGCTTGAATTTGGTTTGGTAGACGGCGTAATTCCTGAGCCATTGGGTGGCGCTCATTGGGATTACATCGAAGCAGGACGGATATTAAAAGAACACCTTATTCCTGTGATAAAAGAATTAAAAGCTATACCTGCAGAAAAAAGAATTGAAGACAGGATAGAGAAATTTAATAAGATGGGCTTCTGGGAAGAATTGCCAGTAACTGAATCCTCCGCTGCTACAGAAGAATTTTATGGAACAATCGATACAAGAGAGGATTAATACCTGTAATTACAGGCTACAGAAAAAATAATTTGCTATGCTAAGAGTAGGCGTTTTTGGAGTTGGTCATTTAGGGAAATTTCATTTGAATAACTGGAAGGAAATTAACGACGTTACCTTAACAGGCTTTTATGATCCGGATGATGCAACTGCAGAGGCTGTGATTGAAAAATATGGTTTAAAACGATTTGACTCCGTAGATGCCTTGCTGGATGAATGTGATGCGGCTGATATTATTGCCCCCACTTCTTTTCATTATAATTTATGTAAAACGGCTATTACCAAAGGTAAGCATGTATTTGTAGAGAAGCCACTTGCCAATACAATGGATGAAGCAAGAGAACTGGTAAAATTGGCAAAAGAAGCGAACATCAAATTCCAGGTGGGACATGTAGAGCGGTTTAATCCCGCTTTTCTTGCATTAAAAGGAGTACCGTTGGAGCCAATGTTTATTGAAGTGCACCGCCTGGCACAATTTAATCCAAGAGGTACAGATGTAAGTGTAATCCTCGACTTGATGATTCATGATATTGATATCATTTTAAGTTTAATCAACAGCAATGTAAAAAGTATTTCTGCAAATGGTGTAGCGGTGATGAGTGATACGCCTGATATTGCCAACGTAAGAATTGAGTTTGATAACAGTTGCGTTGCCAACCTTACCAGCAGCCGCATCTCCATGAAAAAAATGCGTAAGATGCGCCTGTTTCAAAAAGATGCTTATATCGGCATAGACTTTTTAGAAAAAAAAGCAGAAGTAATCAAGCTAAATACGCCTGCGGATAAAAATGTTTTCACTTTTGATATTGAAACCAACAACGGAAAAAAAACAATAGCCATTGCAAATCCCGTGGTAGAAGATGGAAACGCAATCAAAATGGAACTACAGGCTTTTTATAATGCGATTGTAAATAACACCCAAACACCTGTTACTGTTATTGATGGTTTCAGGGCAATGGATGTAGCTCACCAGATACTGGAGAAGATTGGCCACAAGCATGCCGGTTAAAGCTGTTGTTAAAGCCCTTTATAAATCAGTTGAACCAACCCCGTATACATAGCAGATGGTACATAATTGCTGATGTGATTGTAGCATTGGTAACATGGGCAATGTTTTATTACCTCCGTACATTAATTTACCCTGCACCCTTTAAGCTTCCTTCCCGTTTTTACTTTGGTGTATTTTTTTATACAGCAGGATGGATAAGCCTGCATTTTTTGAGTGGTGCTTATGAAGCCATTTATCAAAAAACAACCATCGGTGAGTTTTTTAGAACGGCTATCGTTTCCTTAATTGGTTCTTTTCTATTGCTGTTCTTTTTCATTTTAAAAAATCCGCAAAGCAATAATGCCAATTACTATAAGGAGTACTTTGCAGTGTTGGTTCCCGTTTTCTTTTTAACCATTATCTCAAGGTTAATTTTTCTTGATATTATCAAGAAGCAATTAGCCGCAGGCAAAGTTTTTTTTAAAGTATTGCTGGTGGGTTCCGGGAAAAATGCGGCTGCATTATATGAAGCATTTACCAACAATAATCAAACCTCAGGCTATGCTATTTCCTGTTTTCTAAATACTAACGGAAATGGTGTACAGCTGCCTGAACATATAAAGAAATGCAATGACCTTGGCCTTATTGCTGATGTAATTAATGCCGAAAAAATTGAAGAGGTAATTATTACCGTAGAGAAGCAGGAAAGAGAATTGCTTACAAAAATCTTACAGCAGCTAAGTGACAAAGACGTTAATATAAAAATTACCCCGGATGCTGTGGATATCATTACAGGTGCTGTACAAACAAGCAACGTAATGGGTGTTCCGCTGATTGATGTGCATGGTGGCGTTTTATCAAGCTGGCAAAAAAATGTAAAGCGTTTTGTGGATGTGATTTTTTCTTTATTGGCATTGGTTGGATTATCTCCATTGATCATATATGCGGCAATAAGAACATTGTTTTCTTCCAAGGGATCTATTCTATATTTCCAGGAGCGAATTGGTTACAAAGGAATACCGTTTACCATTTATAAGTTTAGAAGCATGGTGCAGGATGCGGAGAAAGATGGGCCAGCGCTCAGCAGTAATAATGATCTAAGAATTACAAAGTGGGGAAAAGTAATGAGAAAATGGCGACTGGATGAATTGCCACAACTGATCAATATCTTAAAAGGTGAAATGAGTTTGGTGGGCCCAAGACCTGAAAGAAAATTTTATGTGGATCAAATTGTGCAGCAGCATCCGGAGTATAATTATTTGTTTAAAGTGAAGCCAGGATTAAGTAGCTGGGGAATGGTGAAATTTGGTTATGCTTCTTCTGTGGATGAAATGATCCAGCGCATGCCTTATGATTTAATGTATGTAGAAAACGTATCGCTGCTGCTCGACTTTAGGATTATGATCTTAACCCTGCATACGCTGCTGAAAGGGCAGGGGAAATAGTATTGTATTGTTGGCTATATTTGATAAAACACCGTTGATGATCCGGGTATTTTTAATTGTTTTTTTTACTTCAATTAATTTGTTTGCTGTTGCTCAAAATAATTATTGGCAGCAGCAGATAAATTATGATATCGCCGTTTCATTAAACGATAAGGATCATACCCTGGATGCGGTTGAAAAGATCACCTACATCAATAATTCTCCTGATACTTTATATTTTATCTGGTTCCATCTTTGGCCCAATGCGTATAAAAATGATCGCACCGCATTCAGTGATCAACTGCTGGCCAATGGCAGAACAGACTTTTACTTTAGCAACAACGATCAGCGTGGATATATTAACCGCCTTAACTTCCATGTAAATGGTACTGTTGTAAAAACTGAAGATCATCCGCAGCACCAGGATATTATCAAAGTCTTTTTGAATAATCCATTAGCACCGGGTGGCAGTTGTGAAATTGAAACACCTTTTCATGTAAGATTGCCTTACAATTTTTCAAGAGGTGGACACAAGGGAAACAGCTATCAAATTACACAATGGTATCCTAAGCCTGCAGTATATGACCGCAAAGGCTGGCATCCCATGCCTTACTTGGACCAGGGGGAATTTTACAGTGAGTTTGGCAACTACCGGGTAAGCATAACCATACCTAGAAATTATATTATTGCCGCAACAGGTATCGAAAACAAATCGGAACAAGCCAAACACAATCAACTAATCACCGCGGTTTACAAACAAAACAATGCACATGATTTTGCATGGTTTGCAGATAAGAGATTTGTTGTTTCAACGGATACATTACAGTTGGCATCGGGTAAGATAGTACAGGCGGCAGTTTATAGTGTTAAGACAAATAAATATCAAAAAGCCTGGAGTAAGGCATTGCCCTTGATTAAAAAAGCAATTCGTAAAAGAAGCAGTTTGCTGGGTGATTATCCTTATGATAATGTAACCGTAGTGGATGCTGATGTTGATTATACAGGAGGCATGGAATATCCAACCATTACTGCTATTTCAGGTGTAAGATCAGAGAAAGAATTAGAAGGATTAATAGAACATGAAGTGGGGCACAATTGGTTTTATGCAGCGCTGGCTTCTAATGAAAGAGACCATCCATGGATGGATGAAGGCATGAACACTTACTATGGTGTGAGGTATTGGGATAAAGAAGTGGATATTGATGTACGGCCTGCCGTGAAAAAAAGATTTCTGCAGGATCGCATGCCGGAGAATATGAATTCCTTTACGCTGTATAATTTGGTAAATGAAAGAATGGATCAACCAATTGATTTGCCATCTGATCAATACGCAGGTATTAATTACGATGTATCTGTTTATCATATCACAAGTAAATGGCTGGAGGAATTAGAGAAAGCAATTGGAAAAAAATTGTTTGATAGCTGTATGAGTGAGTATTATAAAAGATGGCAATTCAAACATCCTTACCCAGAAGATTTTAAACAAGTTGTGCAAGAAGTAAGTAAAATAAATTTAGATAATACCTCATTGTTTCTTCCTGATGTAAATAAGAAAAACGTTTCTCCAAATCTTTTGTGTTTTCAAAAAAACGATTTCTTTCAGAATAAAAGAGTAAACAAAGTAGTTTCATTCTTTTCTTTCAAAGACACCGATAAATACAAATATACATTTATCTCCCCTATAGTAGGTTTCAATCTTTATGATAAATTAATGATTGGTGCTGCCATTCATAATTATACTTTACCAAGAGAGCCATTTCAATATTTACTGGCGCCGATGTATGGAATTGCAAGCAAACAACTCAATGGCATCGGCAAACTAAACTATCACTGGTTCACTGAAAATAAAATCAAACAAATTGAAATCGGGTTGAATGCTTCCCGTTTTTCCACTAATCATTCAACGGATACAGCCGGTAAAAAGCTGACAGAAGATTTTAAAAAGTTTGTCCCTTATGTAAAGTTGTTTTTCAAACATGCACCAACCAGCAGCATTAATAGTTGGATAGATATCCGTTCTTATATCATCAGGGAAAGAAGCTTTGATGAATATGATTATATAGTTGGCAGTGATAGCTCCTTGTTATATCCGCATGCATTTAAAAATAAAACGAGGTATGTGAACCAGTTGAGTTTCAATTTGGAAAACAACCGTGTACTGTATCCTTATAAGTGCCAGTTTCAATTGCAGCAGGGGAGCGGCTTTTACAGGGTTAATGCAGAAGGAAATGCTTTCTTTAATTATGCAAAAGGCGGCGGTTTATCCGTAAGACTCTTTGCAGCTAAGTTTGGTGAATTGGGTGGCGGCAGTCCTGATAATTATTTGTATCAACCAAAACTGCTGGCGGGTAATGGCAATGATGATTATACCTACAGCAATTATTTTTTGGGCAGAACAGCGTCCATGTGGTACGGCAATATTCCGGTGCAAAATGGAGGCATTGCTGCACAGCAGGTGATGATACAAAATACCGGCGGTTTAAAATTCAGGCTGGATCCTTATAGCAGTGTGCAAGGATACTCTGCTAATTGGGTAGCAGCGATTAATGTGAGCAGTACATTACCTGAAAAGATATTTCCTGCAAAGATTCCCTTGAAAATATTTTTTGATGCAGGCACTTATGCAGAAGCCTGGAATGATGAGAGCGCAGCTTCCCGGATTTTTTACACAGGTGGTTTGCAGTTAAGCTTATTTAAAAATGTATTGAATATTTATGCTCCGCTGATTTACAGTAAAGCATTTAAAGAACAACTCAAAACTGACCCCGAAGCAAATAAGTTCTTTAAGAAAATTACTTTCAGTATTGAT
>CAZDHQ010000033.1:0-13698 GCA_964505135.1 uncultured Ferruginibacter sp. | reverse complement strand
AGTGGGAGCGCAAACCTTAGCTATGGTACATTGAGAAATGTGCTTTCAATGGAAAAAGAAGCAAGACGTTTGGCTGGTTCAGATGACAATCCATACCATGCGTTAGGCTTATTCTTCCGATCGTTCTTCTTCGTCAATATGACGATGAAGGTGGGAGATCTCCCAATGTCTGAAGCATTGCAAGGCATAGATAACCCGTCTCCTAAATATGATTCTCAAAAAGAAATATTTAAGAAATCATTGGCATGGCTGGATACAGCCAATACCATGCTCACCAATTTTTTAAACAATGGTTTCCTTGAATTTTCTGGTGATTTTTATCATGGCGGAGGAAACAACGGAAGGGATGCTTTAGTGAAATGGCAAAAAACTGTAAACAGTTACAAACTTCGAGTGCTGATTGAGTTAAGCAAAAAAGCAGATGATGGAGATTTAAATGTAAAGCAACAGTTTGCCGCTATCATTGGTAATCCTTCCCAGTATCCAATATTTGAAAGCAATGACGATAATCTGCAGTACCAATACAACGATAGGTATAACTATTATCCTGACAATCCGAATAACTATGGTAACAATGCTGGTCGTTTAAACATTGCCGCTACATTATTAAATAACCTGAGTGATTTACATGATATAAGAGCGATGATTCTGGCAGAGCCTGCACGTGGCCTTGGTTTTGGAGATACTGATTACAGATCATACAGGGGTGGTCCTTCAGGTGCAGCGGTAAGCTTACTGGCATCTTTGTCTGGTGCAGGAAAAATTTCTTTGTACAATTACCATCATTTCTACTCTACTTATACTGCAGAGCCTACATTCATCATTAGCTATCCTGAAGTTTGCTTTAGTGTAGCGGAAGCTATCAATCGTGGATGGGTATCAGGGGATGCAAATGAATGGTATCAGAAAGGAGTAAAAGCAATGTGGGCGTTCTATGGTATCGTAGATGGAGATAATAAAGTGGTATTACAAAAAGAGGGAGGCGGAGATATTATTTACACCGTTCCATTTAGCTTTGATGATTATTTTAATCAACCTGCTGTAAAATATAAAGGCAATAACAGTGATGGATTAGCACAAATCCTTACACAGAAATACCTGGCTTATGCACGTAACTCTGGGATGCAGGCTTACTACCAGTGGCGCAGAACTGGTATCCCTGAGTTCAGCACCGGATCAGGCAATGGAAACGGAGGTGTGATACCAAAGAGATATCAATATCCATCTAATGAAATCAGTACCAATGGTGCTAACCTTACCGCTGCACTTCAATCTCAATACAGCGGCTCTGATGATATTTTTAAATTGATGTGGATACTGCAATAAATTGCTAAGATTAATTGTAGGAAACTAACAAACACTAATTTTGAAATAAGGCGACATCTAACGATGCGCCTTATTTCAATTTTTTTTCAATCAATCCATTATGCAAAAAAAAATAAGTACTCTTTTTATACTCTTCAGTTTTGCTCTTTCATTGAACGCCCAGCAATCCAAATCCATCCTCCAGGTCCCAGCCACCAATCAGTACTGCATCATAAAAGAAAACGGCGCTTCTGTTTTGCCTAGCGGAAGGCTGGTTACACCGGCTGGTAATGTGATACGCATTACCAATGATCCTTTTGGCATGGCCATTTCCCCCGATGGGAAAAAGGCAGTGACACTGCACAATGGTGTGTTCACTGTGATTGATCTGCCTTCAATGAAAGCCTTGCGTGTGCCCAGTTATAACCAGGAACTGACGTCGCCACTGGCGCATGAACCGCTGGCTGCAAAACCTTTTGGTGATAAAGACTCAGCAGAAAAAGTGATTCCTTCTCCGTTTAGCAACGGATCGTTTTTAGGCGTGGCATTTTCTGCTGATTCTAAAACCATTTATTTAAGCGGCGGTGATAATGGTGCTGTGCTGGTGTATGATATTGAAAGAATGCAAAGACTGGATTCCATCAGCCTGAATGGTAAGGTGAATGGGGAAGATTTTGACGATAGCTTTACATCTGATTTAGTGTTGCACAATGATGAACTGCTGGTATTGGATCGTGGAAATTTCAGGCTGGTACGGTATGACCTCATCAATAAAAAAATTACCGCTTCTATTCCTGCAGGACGACAGCCTTTTGGACTTGCTGTTAGTCCTGATGGACAAACTGCCTTTGTTGCCAATGTAGGCGTGTACAGCTACCCGCTAGTTAAGGGTATGACAGAAAAGAATTATAATAAAATGATGATCTCTCATCATCCTTATGGTGATAATACAAAAGAGTCTATTGAAGGAACGGTGATTGAAGGAAAGACAATTCCCGGTGTAGGCAGTCCCAATTCACCTGAAGCCATGAGTGTGTTTACCATTAATCTGAATACCAATAAAGTAATTGATAAATTTAGAACAGGATACCAAATTGGTGAGATGGTGGAAGATGCAGAAGTGGTGGGTGGTGCAAGCCCTAACTCCATTGCAGTAGGTAAACAATTTGCTTATGTAACCAATGCCACCAATGATAATATTGCAGTGATTGACTACAGGAATCATAAAATTTTGCATCATATTCCCATTCAGACAGATCAAAGGATTGATAAGTATCGTGGTGAGTTGCCATTTGGCATCACATTAAGCAAGGATGAAAAGACATTGTATGTGGCCCTGCTTGGTTTTAATGCTGTGGCGGTGATTGATGTAGCTACACAAACTACCAAAGGTTTGATACCAACAGGCTGGGGCCCGGCAAGAGTGAAATTGTCTGCTGATGAAAAAGAAATGTACGTGATCAGCTGCCGTGGATTAGGTGCAGGTCCTAATGGTGTTAAAGATTTTGTTGCACCGCCACAGGGAACGTATATCGGCGATATTCAACTGGCAACATTTCAAAAGATTGATATGCCTGATGAGACTGCGCTAGCTTCCTATACCAAACAGGTAATAAGTAATACCTTCCAGGAAACAGCGGTAAGTACTACAGAAAACAATCCATTGCCGGTATTACCAAAGGCAAGCAACACGCCCATTAAATACATTGTGTACATCACCAAGGAGAACAGAACCTATGATGAAGTGTTTGGACAAATGGAAAATGCAAAAGGAGATGCTACATTAGCCAAGTTTGGTGTTAATTGTGAATACACTTTGCCCGATTCGTTAAGAGAGAGAAATAAAAATCTAAGAGTAAGTCCCAATCATCATAAAGCAGCAAAGCAATTTGCCTTCAGTGATAATTTTTATTGTGATAGTGATGCATCTATACATGGCCATCACTGGATGGTGGGTGTAATACCAAACGAATGGGTGGAAACCAATTCAAGTGTAGACAAAACGGCTAAGTTCTTTTCGAAAGCACCGGGCAGGCGTTTCCCCGGTTCTACAGGTAGTATGGATCCGGAAGATTATGCTGAGATAGGTGGATTGTGGGAAGCATTGGACAGAGCAAAAGTTTCTTTTTACAATTTTGGTGAAGCCAATGAAACAGCGCATGTAAGAGAGGAATGGATGGATACAGCCACAGGCGCTGCACATGGTGTGATGGTGCCGATGCAGAAAGCATTGTTCAGCCGCACCAGTCATAATTATGCTGGTTTCAATATGAATATTCCTGACCAGTTCAGGATGAACCAGTTTGAATCAGAATTTACCAAAAAATGGATCAAAGGAAAAGCGCCATTGCCTTCATTGATTACCATGCAGGTGCCTAATGATCATGGCGCAGGATTAAGACCTGAAGATGGTTATATAAACGGTAACTCTTTTATGGCAGACAATGATTTTGCAGTAGGACGAATTCTGCATTTTCTTTCCAGGACTAAATACTGGAAGAACATGCTGGTAATTATTACAGAAGATGATCCGCAGGGAGGTGTTGATCATATTGATGCACACCGCAGTATTTTAATGATGGCAGGACCGTATGTAAAGCATGGTTATGTTAGCCATACACATGCTAATTTTGGTTCAATCTTAAAAACCATTTACAATATTTTAGGCGTGCATTATGTAAACCAGTATGACGCTACCGCTTCACTGCTGCAGGATTTCTTTACAGATAAGCCAGACTATACGCCTTACACGCTGGAGCAGCATGATCCAAGAGCTTTTGATGTAGATAAAGCAATGAAGAAATACAAAAGATCCATCGACTGGAGGAAAATTATGAAAGGACCTGATATGGATGATGTGGACGATATGCGCCGTGAACACTATAAAACCAAGGGAAAATAATTTGTACATAATGAAACTAAACAATCTGCTACTGAAAACGATAAGCGTGTTCACTGTTTTTGTTTCACAAAAAAGCAGGGCCCAGGATACCACAACTTCTTATATCAAAATGAAAGAAGTAACCGTCATTGGTTATAAAGCCATGAACGGCATTGGGCACTTTAATGATGTGAACGATCACGTGATCTATGCAGGCAAGAAAACAGAAGTGATAGAGATAGACAGTATTGATGCCAACAAAGCGGTGAATAATACAAGGCAAATTTTAGGAAGAATACCTGGCGTCAATATCGTGGAAAGTGAAACCGGCGGCTTTGTTGCCAATGGAATTGGTATTAGAGGATTAAATCCTGTTCAGTCGCTGGAGATGAACATCAGGCAAAATGGTTACAATGTGGCAGCTGATGTATATGGTTATAATGAAACCTATTACTTACCTCCAATGGAAGCCGTGGCAAGAGTGGAAATTATTAAAGGAGCTGCTGCAACGCAGTTTGGGCCTCAGTTTGGCGGCATGGTAAATTATGTTATCAAAGATGGTTCAAAAAAATCAGCCTTTGATTACAGCATGATGCAAACCGGCGGCAGCAATGGGTTATTCAATTCCTATCATGCAGTGGGCGGCACCAGCAATAAGCTGAATTATTTTGGTTATATCAATGTAAGAAACCTGGATGGCTGGAGACAAAATTCTTTCCAGCGCCAGTTAACAGGTTATGGAAAGCTTGCGTACAAATTAAATGACAGGGTTTCTCTTGCACTGGAATATTCCATGCTTCGCAACAAAATAAAAATGCCCGGTGGGCAAACAGATGAGCAATTTGAACAAGATGTAAAAGCGTCTGTTCGTTCCCGTAACTGGCTGAAAACGCCCTGGAATGTAGCCACAGCTTCCTTCAACTACAATATCAATTCACAGACAGATCTACAGGTAAAATCAACGCTTTTATATGGAAAAAGACAATTGGTGTGGGTAAACAAATTACCAGATGTATTGGATGTGCCGGATCAGCAGACAGGCATCTATCCAAACAGGGAAGTGGATGTAGAAAAAATGAGAAGCTTTGTTACAGAGGCAAGATTAACGCATAAATATGAATGGGGTTCCATTAAAAATATTGCTGCAGCAGGTTTCCGTTTTGCCCATGCAAAATTCACCCGGCAGGAAGAAGCGGTAGGTACCAATGGCAATGATTTTAATTTTACCACCCTGGGTGAGTATGAAGAAAATTCTTTTTTCACCACTACCAATATGGCTGTATTTGCAGAGAATGTGATCAGTCTCACCGATAAATTTTCTATCACGCCGGGCATTCGTTTTGAATCATTGGCTTCAGAAGCAGAAGGCGAAGTGGAAGTAGGTGGTGTTGAAAAAGAAACAGAAACAGAGAGAGAAAGGAGTTTCCTGATTGCCGGACTGGGCTTGCAGTTCAAAGCTTCCAAAGCTGCTACCATTTACAGTAATTTCTCTCAGTCTTATCGCCCTATCGATTATGCACAGATGGTACCGCTCGGTTTGATATCAAGAGTAGATTCTAATTTAAAGGATCCCAAAGGATGGAATGTAGATATTGGCATGCGTGGAAACATCAGTCAAATTTTCAATTACGATTTTAGTTTCTTCTATTTGTCTTACAACAACAGGATTGGAGTGGTACAAAGACAGGATGGAAATGGCACACTTTACACCATTCGTACTAACACAGATAAAAGCATCCATAAAGGTTTTGAAAGCTATCTTGAATTGAACCTCACCAAAGCGATGGGGGTAAATAAAAGAATAGGCAACCTGAGTATTTATCAATCTTTTGGTTATACGGATGCTCATTACACAAAAGGCATGTATAAGAATAACCAGGTGGAGTATGCTCCAAAGGTTATTACAAGAGCAGGTATTACTTACTCCAAAGGTTTCTTATCTACTTCATTGCAGGTTGCACATCAGTCCAAAGCATTTGGTGATGCGGCCAATACAGAAAGCAGCAGCAATCCTATCATTGGTAAGATACCATCGTACACTATTATGGATTGGTCGGTCTCTGTGTCTGTAAAAAAGATGAAATACAAAGCCGGGATTAACAACCTAACCAATACCAAATATTTTACACAGCGTACAGATGAATATCCTGGCCCTGGTATTATTCCATCTGCCACCAGGAGTTTTTATGTAGGCATTGGCTATAATTTATAATCATTCAACAGTTTTAAAATATCAATCGCATGACAAAAAATAATATCACACCAATTGTAGACGAAATTTTTTCATTGTACGAAAAGTACGGAGCAGGTGAATATGCCGGAGAAAAAGTGACTCAGTTGCAACACATGGTACAAGCTGGTGAGTTGGCAAAAAATGCAGGCTATGATGATGAAGTGATACTTGCTGCGTTCCTGCATGACATCGGCCATATACTGGAGTCAGAGCATGAGCAGATGGATGGCTTTGGCACAGTTGATCATGAAAAAGTGGGTGCTGATTTTTTACGTGAAAGAGGCTTTAGCGAAAGACTGGCAAGATTGGTGGAGAACCATGTTTCAGCAAAACGTTATCTCACTTTAAAAAATCCTGCTTATTACGAAGGCCTTTCCGAAGCCAGTAAAAAAACGCTGGAATACCAGGGCGGTAGAATGACCGAAGCAGAAGCTGCTGCCTTTGAAAGCGATGAATTGTTCAAGGAATTTATTGACATGCGCTTTTGGGATGAGCAGGCTAAAATAGAAGATATGCCGCTTGCATCCATCGAATACTATAAAAATCTCATGATTAAATATCTTGAAACCAGGCATGCTAACTAATCTTCACCGCAGAAAATCTTCACCCGGTTTGATTTAAACAGGTTGCTATTGATCACCAAAATTTTGCAGTAATCTTTTAAGTCAAACAGATGAAACAAAAGTTGCTTACCCATCCTACCACCGTTGCATTCTTTGCAGCTATCACTGCATTTCTTACTTACGGTACCGTGTATGCGTTTAGAAAACCTTTTACCGTAGCCACGTTTGATGGTATGGCTTACTGGGGTATAAGTTATAAAGTACTGTTGGTAATAAGCCAGCTGATTGGTTACGTTTGCAGCAAATTTTATGGGATCAAGTTTATTGCAGAGCTCAAAAAAATGGGTCGTTGGAAATTGTTGCTCCTGCTTGTTGGCATTTCATGGTTGGCTTTATTGCTGTTTGCCATTGTACCGGCGCCTTTCAATATCGTTTTTCTTTTTATCAATGGCTTCCCGTTGGGAATTACATGGGGTATTGTGTTTTCTTATATTGAAGGAAGAAGGTCAACTGATTTTATTGGGGCAGCCCTTGCCGTTAGTTTTATCTTTTCATCCGGGTTTGTAAAATCCGTAGGTAAGTATATCGCACTCAACTGGCATGTGTCAGAGTTTTGGATTCCTTTTGTTACCGGATTGGTTTTTATTGTACCAATGCTGCTCTTTACTTTTTTAATGGAGCAGGTACCGCCACCAACGGCATCGGATATTCAATCAAGAAATATCCGCAAACCAATGACGAAGGAGGAAAGAAAGCTACTTATCAAAAGTTTTTTTCCCGGCATTCTTATCCTGATCATCATCTATGTTTTTCTTACCATCGGCAGGGATATGAGAGACAATTTTGCTGCAGATATGTGGAAGGAGATGGGATTTGGAAAAGACGCTGCCATCTTTACTCAAACTGAATTGCCTGTTACGCTTGTGGTGTTAGTACTAATTGCAAGCCTGGTTTTTATCAGGAAGAATTTTAATGCTTTCATTATTGCACATGGTTTTATACTCATAGGTTTTGTACTGGCCGGTGTTTCTACCTGGCTGTTTATGCACCAGGCCGTTCATCCAGCCACCTGGATGATATTGGTAGGTACTGGTTTATACATTGGTTATATTCCCTTTAACTGTATGCTGTTTGAAAGAATGATTGCAGCCTACCGCATCAACGGCAATGTGGGTTTCCTGATGTACATGGCAGATTCTTTTGGTTATCTCGGCAGCATGCTGGTGTTGTTAACCAAAGAAGTTTTCAATATAAAAATGCAATGGGTAAATTTTTATTCCAATGCGGTAATTATCTTTTGCATTTTTGGGGTAGCCGGCACCGTTATATCAGGTATTTATTTTTTTAGAAAGCATAAAAAGAATTTTGCGCTATGGAAACCAGAAGAGCCATCGTTATCGGCGCAGGCATTGTAGGGTTGGCTACCGCCAGGGCATTGGCAGAAAAAGGATATCATGTAACCGTATTTGAAAGAAATGAAAAAGCAATAGGTGCTTCTATCCGCAATTTTGGAATGGTATGGCTGATTGGTCAGCCCGATGGTAAATTGTTTGAAAGAGGTCTTCGTTCAAAAGCAATATGGAAACAAGTTTGCAAGGAAGCCGGATTGTGGATGGAAGAAACAGGCAGCCTTCATTTGGCTTACAATCAACAGGAGTGGCAGGTGATGAATGAAGTAGCTGATATCTGCCAGCATCGAAATTTAAAAGCACTTTCAAAGGAGGAAACCCTTCAAAAATCAGCAGCAGTTAATCCAAATAATTTAATCGGCGCTTTATGGAGTCCGCATGAAGCAATTATTGAATCAAGAGTTGCGATTGAAAAACTGCCTGCTTATCTGTCTGGAAAATATGGCGTGGAGTTTCATTTTAATACGGCCATCACATCGGTAGAATATCCACTGGTAAAAAGCAATGAGAACACCTGGCAGGCAGATCAAATATTTGTTTGCAGCGGTGCTGATTTTGAAACGCTGTATCCTGAACTGTATGCGGTGCACAATTTTACCAAATGTAAACTGCAGATGATGCGGCTGGCGGCTCAACCAAATAATTGGCGCATTGGGCCTCCATTATGCGGCGGGCTTTCCCTAGTACATTATAAAAGTTTTGAAGGAGCCGCATCCTTACCTGCGTTAAAAAAATATTTTGAAGAACAATACCCCGATTATCTCAAATGGGGCATTCATGTAATGGTTTCACAAAATGGAGAAGGGGAATTAACCATCGGCGACAGCCACGAGTATGGCAATACATTCGATCCCTTTGATAAAACATTTATCAACCAATTGATCATTGATTACATGAAAGGCATGGCCAATTTTAAAAATTGGGAGCTGATACAAAGCTGGCATGGCATCTACGCCAAAAGAACCAATGGCGCTACCAAGTTTATTCATTCACCTGAGCAGGGTGTAACCATCATTAATGGTCTTGGTGGTTCTGGTATGACGCTAAGCTTTGGCCTTGCGGAAGAAGTAGTGGCTGCGTTATAACCAGATTGAACCTGCTTCTTAGTACAGCTTTTTATCCAATCAATTATTTACCTACTTTAGCGGTATTATTTTGATATCAAAAAAACTGCTATGCCAATCCAATTTTCATCACGTATTATTATAAGTTTTCTTTTTTTGGGTGCATTTGTACAAACGATTGCACAGCCCAAATTGGATCCGCTGTTTGAAAATCCTGCTATACAGGAAATCAACCGCATGCCCATGAGGGCCAGCTATTTTCCTTATGAAAATGAAACGCTGGCTAAGGGTGGCGATACTGCTCATTCATCCCGCTATTTATTATTAAACGGTATGTGGCGTTTTAACTGGGTAAACAGGCCGGAGAAACTGGACAAAGATTTTTATTCACTCAGTTATAATGATAAAAGCTGGACCAATTTTCCGGTACCGGCCAACTGGGAATTTAAAGGCTACGGCATTCCCATTTACACCAACATACCATACGAGTTTGCACCCAAAAATCCCAATCCGCCGGATATACCGGATGAGAATGACCAGCCAACGGCAGGATACCGTAAAACTTTCAATTTGCCGGTGGCATGGAAAGGAATGAAAGTGTATTTACACCTGGGTGCAGTAAAATCTGCTTTTCGTCTATACGTAAACGGTAGGGAAGTAGGTTTGGGTAAAGACAGTAAGCTTGAAAGTGAATTTGACTTAACCAGTTATGTAAAAGAAGGCGAGAACCTGATTGCAATGGAAGTGCGCCGATGGACAGATGCCAGCTATATGGAGTGCCAGGACTTTTGGCGCTTAAGTGGCATCACCCGTGACTGTTATGTATATGCCAGGCCCACCGTTCATTTGTATGATTTTTTTGCTAAGCCTTCTCTTACCAACAATTTTAAAGATGGACAATTAGATGTGGAAGTGCAGGCATGGAACGAGAGTGAATTGTCAGCAGGCAAGTACAAAGTGCAGGTGCAGTTATTTGACGATAAAGACAATAAGATCATTGATACAGCACAATCCACTTTTGGCCTTGCAAGGGTAAACGGCAGCAAAATGGAATTGCATTTTCATAACGCATTTTCAAATGCCAAACAATGGTCTGCGGAAATACCTAACCTTTATAGATTACAAATCACTTTGTTGAATGATAAGAACGAAGTGCTGGAAGTGATAAGCAAAAAAGTTGGTTTTAGAAATGTTGAAATTAAAAACGGGCAGTTGCTGGTAAACGGTAAAGCAGTTTACATCAAAGGTGTTAACCGGCATGAAACAGATCCTTATACTAACCAGGTGGTATCTCATGAGAGGATGCTGCAGGATATCAGGGAGATGAAAAAGATGAACATCAATGCAGTAAGAGATTGCCATTATCCCGATGATCCTTATTGGTACGACCTGTGTAATGAGTACGGTTTATATATGGTGGATGAAGCCAATATTGAAACACATGGAATGGGATATGATGTAAAGCATACATTGGCCAACGATCCTGTTTGGGAACTGGCGCATCTTACAAGAATGAAGCGAATGGTGCTAAGAGATAAAAGCAATCCCTGCATCATTATGTGGAGCATGGGTAATGAAGCAGGCAATGGTCATAATTTTTACCAGGGTTATCATTTGATAAAAGGAATGGATCCTTCAAGACCTATACATTATGAACGTGCAGAACTGGACTGGAATACGGATGTATTCTGTCCGATGTACCCAGAGCCAGCTTACTTAATTCAATATGCTAAAACCAATCCATCCCGTCCAATGATCATGTGTGAATATGCACACGCCATGGGTAATTCTGTTGGTAATTTCCAGGATTACTGGAATATCATTGAATCTTATCCGGCATTACAGGGTGGTTTTATCTGGGATTGGGTTGACCAGGGCATGGAGCTAATTAAGAATGGTAAAAAAGTATGGGGCTATGGAGGCGATTGGGGCCCGGCAGGTACACCCAGCGATAATAATTTTATGTGTAACGGTTTAGTAGCGCCAGACCGGGTTTGGAACCCCCATGCTTATGAAGTTCAACGGGTATATCAAAATATCAAATTCAATATGGCTGATCCGGCAAGCGGAAAGATCAGCGTAAAGAATGCTTATATCTTTAAAACGCTGGATCATTATACACTAACATTTAAAGTATTTAAGGATGGCAAATTGGTGCAGGAAGGTGCATCTATGCCTTTACACGCCGCAGCGGGAGAAACAGAAGAATTGACGCTTCCATTAAAACCTATGGATAAAAGCGGAGAATATTATTTGCAGGTATATGTTACCGTTAGTGATCCTCAATTGCTGGAAAATAATACCGTATTAGCTAAGGCAGAGTTTAAATTAGGCGGTAGTAGCCAGTTTGATTACACGGCTTCAAAAGAAAAAATTAATACAGTTGATAATGCTGATGCACTGGAATTAAAGAATAAAAATTTTGCTCTAAAAATTGATAAGAAAACGGGCAATGTAGTTGCTTACAAACTAAATGGTAAGGAAGTTTTTCAATCAGCACTGCAGCCCAACTTTTGGAGAGCACCTAATGACAATGATTATGGCGCTAATTTCCAAAAACGCTTGATTGAATGGAAAGATGCAGGCGCCAATACAACACTGGTAAGTCTTACGCCTGCCGCACAAAATGGAGATGGATGGCTGCAGGTAGACATCGTAAAAAGCCTGCTGAATGGTGATGCAACTTACACACAAACCATTATGGTAGACGGTAAAGGTGCGTTAAAAGTGAGCAATGCATTCAATGCACAAAAAGGCAAACATGAAATGCTGATGCGTTTTGGTAACCATAATTTATTGCCAACTGATTTTGTAAATATTCAATGGTACGGTAGAGGCCTGGTGGAGAATTACCAGGATAGAAAAATTGCCTCCATGGTAGGTTTGTATAGCGGATTGATAAAAGATCAATATTATCCTTATGTACGTCCGCAGGAAAGTGGCAATAAAACAGATGTTCGCTGGGTAAAGCTTACACGTAAAGATGGCTCCGGTATTATGGTTGTGTCAACAGGTACGCTATTAAATATCAATGCAATTCCTTACAGTGCAGCGCAATTGTTCACCGGCCCTGAAAAACAGCAGGCACACAGCGGCGAACTGGAGCCAGATAAGAATGTGCATTTAGATATTGACCTGGTGCAAATGGGGCTGGGTGGCATCAATAGCTGGGGATCATGGCCGCTGGAGCAATACCGTTTGGCTTATAGGGATTATCAATACAGTTATATGATAGTGCCGGTAACTAAATAATGGAGCAATATGTAATGGCGTTTTTCAATTTTAAAATTAGGGGTGTATCGTTCTTACACCCCTAATTTTTTGAAGCTGTATAAAATCTGTAGCTGATACAAATCGCAAAGAAAACTGTTGGTTTAGTAAATTAATAAATGCTGTTTTTAGAGCTCTAAACAAAAACTAACATGTATTTATCCAAAATTACCTTGTTAAAAAAAGTGTTAAAAAAACTTGGCAAATAGAATTAAAAGTTTTTATATTGCGCAAACGATTGCACATTTTGCCTCAAAAAATAACGATTCTCGACATTGCTAAAGAACTAAAAGTCACGCCAGGAACCGTTTCCAGGGCTTTAAATGACAATCAACGGATCAGCAGTGAAACAAGGCGGAGAGTGAAGGAAAAAGCAAAGGAGCTACAGTACCAGCGGAACAAGATTGCTTCTTCACTAAGGTCGGGTAAGTCGCACACCATTGGAGTGATTATTCCAAGTGCACAAATGAATTTTTTTGGCTCAGTAGTGCATGGAATAGAACTGATGGCCAACTCAAATGGGTATGGCGTATTGCTCTTTCAAACAGAAGAAACTACGCTGCTGGAGAAAAAAGCAATCGAAACTTTTTTAAGTGCCCGGGTAGATGGAATCCTGGCTTCAGTGGCAAAAGAAACAGAAGACCCTCGGCATTATAAAGAGTTGCAAAAAAGGCATATACCGCTGGTATTCTTTGACAGAACGAATGATAAAATAAAAGTGCCGAGTGTGGTGGTGGATGACTATGAGGGCGCCTTTGCGGCAACGGAACATTTGATACAAAAGGGATATCGCAAAATTGCCCATGTATCAGGGCCACAGCACATCAAGGGATTTAATGATCGCTTGAATGGATACAAGGATGCATTAAAAAAACATCAGCTTGCATTCAATGAAGATTATATATACCAGGGAGATATTTCAATAGAATCGGGCAAGGCAGCAATTAATTATTTTTTAGGATTGAAGCAAGTG
>CAZDHQ010000032.1:9052-13793 GCA_964505135.1 uncultured Ferruginibacter sp. | reverse complement strand
CGGGGTGCGGTTGTCCACCGTCTGCTATTGCGGTTTGTTGTCTTGCCCAAACAGGAAAACGCAAGTCGTAACAAACCTGCAGGTTTATTTTAAATCCTTTTGCAGAAGCAATTAATCTTTTATTACCTGGGCTGTAGTGCTGGTCTTCTTCTGCATAAGCAAAAAGATGCCGCTTATTGTAAAAACCGATATCACCATTAGGCAGCATCCAAATCAAACGGTTAAAAAATTTATCATCCTCTTTTATTATCACACTACCTGTAATCGCTATTCTTTTGGAAGTAGCAATTCGTCTCATCCATGCAATGGTTGCACCATCCATGGTTTCTGCAAAAAGTTGTGGTTGCATGGTGAAACCAGTGGTAAACATTTCAGGTAACACCACCAGCTCGGTTCTTTCCTCAATACTGTTGATTTTTTCTTCCAGCATTTTGAGGTTGGCCTGCTTATCTTCCCAAAAAAGACTGGATTGAATAAGTGTAATGGTGAGGGGTGACATCAGAAAAATTTGTATTCAAATTTACAAAACAAATAATGAGCTGTATTATTTAGTGAGTGCATCAATATCCGGATCGCCTTCCAGGTTATTCATCTGCTTTAAAATTTGACCATAGCGGCGGGCCACATAATCACTCATTGGTTTCACTGTATACACTTTTGGATTGGGCAGGCATGCTGCAATCATTGCCGCTTCTGCACGGGTAAGATTTTTAGCGTCTTTGTTAAAATAGGCCTTGGCTGCTGCCTGCACACCAAAAATGCCTTTTCCCATTTCAGCTACATTTAAATACATTTCCAGGATTCTTTCTTTGCTCCATATTTTTTCAATCATAAAAGTGAAATATACCTCGAGCCCTTTTCTAAAAAATCCACCATGCTGCCACAGGAAAACATTCTTTGCAACCTGTTGGCTAATGGTACTGGCACCTCTTGTTCTGCCCGGATGTTTTTCATTGAACTTCATCGCCTTTTTGATTGCTTTTATATCAAAGCCATCATGGTCTGGAAAAAGTTGGTCTTCACTTGCCATTACGGCTAGCTTAATGTTTGGACTCATTTCATCATAGGCTACATAATCTCTTTTTAAACCATAGCCCGAAAACAAACTAACCAATTGTGTGATGGTAACCGGAGGATTAATCCACTTACAAAAAATGATATAAACAAACTGGAGAATAAAAAGCCAGAGTAGCACTTTCCTGGCAATACGCCATGCTTTTAGCATAGATACATTGTTAGATTTTAATCAGGATACATTCAATCATTCCTTTGCTTTCACGTACACAAGAGCATATTTTTTGCCCACTGTCATACCGCCATTATTCACCTTTGTTAATAGATAACCTACACCTGCAAGACCAACAGAAGCTGCTAAAAGCTCAGGACTGAATTTTTTATTGTCTGCCAGGTAAACAACTCCACTTGCAACGGTTAATAAAATACCGCCACCCAATAGGGCTGCACCACTACCTGCCCAGTTAAATCTTCTGCCGGTTTTACCAATTGATTTGATCTCGTTATAATGAATGGTTTTATAGTAGTAGGATGTATCCAGCATGTAAACCCCTAACTGCGTTGGGATTACCCTTATCACATATTCTTTTAAAAAAAGTGAGTCATTCTTGATGTTAGTGATGATTGCCTCTGTATATACACCATTAACGCCTGTGTACTTTATATCTGTTCCAGTAAAGTAAGTTGCTATTGTTCTGTTCTTATGTTTAAACAATAAGAAATCTGAGGACTGGCCTAAGGAACATAGTGCTGAGAATAATATTATTACACACAGAAAAAATTTCATACTGTAAATTACTTACTACTGCTCATAAAACTGTGCAGTATTAATATTATTGTTTACGGGAAGTATAAAATACACCTACCATCAATGCTATACCAAAGCCAATTAAAATAAGTCCGGATATTTTATTAATCAGCCTTATATTCTTTTCATTTAGACTATTGCGAATTTTTCCTGCCAGGATTACTTTCAATAAATCAGCACTAATATTTATAAATAAGCAAGTGCTAAAAATTATTATCCTCTGCTGGGGTGTATGAGAAGCAGCTATTGCAGTAGCAGTGGTAAGCCAAAATAAAATTACAGCGGGGTTAAGGCTGTTGATCAAAAAACCGGAAGCTACCAGCTTGGCATGTGTTCGGGCTGTTATTAGAATTTTGTTTTCATCTTCCTTAATGTGAATTTTCTTAAAGAAGAGGTAGAATATTCCCAGTGCAATCAGGAACATACTTCCGGAAAAGCCTATCACTTTTTCAAAATTCATCAACTGCAGCATTAGCTCAGAAAATGCATTGCTTAATATTACCCACACTAAATCACTTAGCCATACACCGGCTACAAAGCTGAATCCGCCAGCTCTTCCATTGATAATACTTTGCTTTATGATGGTGAAAATAACAGGGCCAACCGAAAATATCAGCAGCATGCTAATAGCCAGACCTTTCACGAGTGCATCAATCATTCAATAAAGAGGAATAAGAATTGGACCGTGAAGGTAAAATTAAAATGTGTTATTTTTTCTTGAATATGGGAACGGTGCTGCAAGGTTCTCCATACATAATACTTTTGGCCACGGGTCTTAAAATTTTTGTAGCCTGGAGATAGGCGGCTTCGCCAATAGGTAGTTCACCACAACCTTTTACTACAATTCTTTTTTCTGTAAACTCTGTAGTATCAATTGCAGCGATATTTTTTAATAATAACTGTTCTCTTATTGCAGCTTCTGTTCCAAAATAAACGTCTTTGGCCACCGGTTGCAAAGCGCTTGCAGTAAGCATATATGCCCACATAGGTATTACAGCATCGGCACTGCAGGTGATGGCAACTATCTTTTCGGTATATGGTGCAAGGTCCAGGTTCTTTAAAGATTCCCTGAAATCTTTTTCCTTTAAAATAAGACCCATGAATAAGTAGTCCTTCAGGTCAAATACCGCTATTGTCTCTTTTGGATAATAATCTTCCAGGTTAATAGTGATCAGAGCACTTTCTGCTACCTTGTTTATCATGATATCACTCATAGCACAAATTTACCGATAAATGAATTGGGTCCATCCTGGTAGTCGTTTCGAGAAATGGAATTATTGTAAAAAAAACTGCCGGCATTTGCCAGCAGTTTTTTCTCTTTTAAGAATTATTTATTAATAGATATTACTTCTCTTGTCTTTGATAGATGCTAAGTTTTTAAGTGCATCAAACCATCCGTAGCTCATTTGTTGAGCCAAAGTTTTTGCTCTTTGAGATGCTTTCAATTCAGCAACATCTGCTGCTTCCGCTGGCTTATTACCAATGCTGTTTACTTTTAACACGTACACTCCATTGGTTCCTGCAATTGGCTCAGATACTTTTGTTTGATAAGTTTTATTGAAAGCTGCACCAATTAATTTAGGCTCCTTACCAATACCATTTATAATCATAGAGGCAAAAGTTAGTGTTGAATCTGCACCTGCAGTAGCTACCTGCTGGCTGTAAGCTGCTGCTGCCGATTCCAGGGTTGGTGTAGCGCCCAATTTTCCTTTTATCTGTTCTGCTTTTTTTTGTGTTCTTACTGCTAATTCAACCATAGGTCTTGCAGTTTTTGCATCCGGCAATCCTTCCGGCTGAATTTTATTTAAGACAGCTACTATATATTGGTCATTTCCTACGTTGAAAGGTTCACTAACATCACCTTCTTTAGCGCCAAAGGCCCATTTTACTACTTGCCTTGCATCTTGTAAAGCACCTATATTATAGTCATTTTCCTTAACCAGCCCCTGTGAACTTACTTTTTGCAAACCATTCTTAGCAACGTAGTCATCAAAAGCTTTTGCATTTCTTGCCTCTGCAGAAAGTTTACTTGCTTTTGTGCTGGCTGTATTTACTGTTTCATCACTTGACGATATCTCTTTTGCCAGATAAGCAATTTTATAAGCTGGTTCTAAATTTTTCTTTTCTAGTATCTCAATATAATGCCAGCCAAAATTGGTTTTTACAGTTTTCTTTGTTTCACCACTTTCGTTCATTAAGAAAGCACCGAATTCCTGAGCAAATTGCTGCTTGTTCTGAATTGTAGCGATATCAAAAGTCATTACACCCTTATCCTTATGAGCAGCTTCATCATTTGAATATTTTGCTTCCAGATCGTCAAAGCTGGCTCCACTTTTTATTGCCAATTCTATACTGTCAATTCGTTTTTTTGCAAGGCTGTCTGCTAATGTAGGTTCGCCTGTTTGTGGATTATTGGTTGCTATCAAAATGTGGCGACATTTAATACTGTCAGGAAGTTGCTTTACTGAAATTTTCTTTGCCAATACAAAATTCTTACCATCCAAATATGGTCCATATACCGTATTTACAGGCAATGAAGCCAGGGTATCTTTTTGAACTCCTGATAACTTTGATTTTGGCACATATGAATCATCAAAATCTATTGCACTCATATTCCTTGCAACAAAAGCCTGGGCATTGGTATCAGCAGCAAAATTATTTTTTAAAGCTTCCGCTGATTCAAATGCTTTTGCAGTATCAGCAGCTGAAGGATTGGTACTAAAAGAAACGTAAGAAACCTGGCGGCCTGCTTCTTGTTTGTAAAGGGCCTTGTGCTTATTAACATAGTCAGTAACATCATTATCAGAAACTGTTACTGCACTATCACTTATTACATTATAAGGTATAGAAACATAAGAAATAGTAGCAAAAGCATTTGTTTCTGCATTTTCCTTTTCCTTCATCCAGGATGGATAATAG
>CAZDHQ010000032.1:0-9042 GCA_964505135.1 uncultured Ferruginibacter sp. | reverse complement strand
CCGGCTGCACCCAGTAAACTGCTGTATTTTGTGTACAACGTTTGCAACCTTGTTGGTTCTACTATTTGTTTTTCAATTGCATCTCTTTGGTCTCCTTTGGCTTTTTTAGCAGTTTGCCACCATTGCTGTACTTTTTGAACGTCGTATTCTCCAGTATTTTTATCAGTAAAGGCCTGCTTTAAAGCCTGTGGAGCATCTGCACTAAAAATAATGCTGGCAAACTCCTTAGGAGAAAAACTTAATCCGAGTTTTTCAAATTCAGCTTCCAGTACTTTTTCAGCTACTAATTGATCCCATGCACTCTGGCGAAGCATATTTAATTGTGGTCCGCTTACTCTTCCACCATACTGGTCTTCTATCTGTTTTATTTTATCATTATAGTCCTTTGCATCAACAGATACACCATTTATTTCACCTATCTTACTTGCCGTACCAGCTGACATTCGGTTGGAACCAAGATTGGCATCCATTAAAATAAAACCTATTAAGCTTAGGGCAATAATAACAATTACAATGGCTGCGCCTTTGTCTCTAATTTTCTGAATGATCTGCATTTGTTTACTGAATTAAAAATTGGACGGCAAAAATAGGGTAAAAAACCAATTTATCCCCAAAAAATAAACAGCCCGTAAATGCTATAATTCAATAGGGATAAGCACTTCAAAAATTAATTCACATTGTCTGGTTAGATAAGCCATTAGAAAGAAAAGGAAGTTGGAATATGAATCGGTTATAAAAGGAATTTTAAAACATTCATACAAGCGTCAGAATAGAAATTAACATCAGGTGTGAATGAAGCGTATTTTATGTTGATAAATCATGATTTTCGATTTTGATAACGTGTAGATTTTGGTAGCAAAGTTTGAATACAGGCTCCAGTGGAGATCCACTTGTTAACCGGCAAGTAGTTTTACCTAGGTAAGCTCACATCGAAAAAAACAAATGAATAGATATTATTTTCCCCGTTCGTTTTTTTACACCGCTGTTAAAAAGAATTATTGTTTAGTTGAAAATAGCTTTGCTGTCTATAATATGCTCCTTGTAATGCCCGGATTGCTCATGTGAGTTATTTGTGAATGATGGTGGATAAACTGGTTTTTCTAACTTTACAAATATTTGGAAAATTTTGTTTCCACATATTCACAGCCCTAATAGTAATAGGTCTATTTAAATAAAATAATTATTAAAGATTATTATGGTTGATATTAACACCGCAAAAGCAAACATTGAAAAAGTTGGTTTCCTGGATATTGATGTAGATCCTTCAGTTGATTTGTTTGCAGAAATTGAGCGACTCAAAAAAGAAAAGAATGCCATTATTTTAGCGCACTATTACCAGGAGCCTGATATACAGGATGTGGCTGACTTTATCGGCGATAGTTTAGGATTGGCACAGCAGGCTGAAAAAACAAACGCTGATATTATTGTTTTTGCAGGTGTTCATTTTATGGGAGAAACCGCAAAGATTTTGAATCCGAATAAAAAAGTGTTGCTGCCTGATTTAAAAGCTGGATGTTCGTTAAGTGATAGTGCGCCTCCGGAATTATTCAGAAAGTTTAAAGAAAAGTATCCTGATCATCTGGTGATCACTTACATAAACTGTTCTGCTGGAATGAAGGCATTGAGTGATATCATTTGCACAAGCAGTAATGCAGAAAAAATTATAGACAGCCTTCCGAAGGAACAAAAAATTATTTTTGCACCCGATAAAAATTTAGGAGCGTATTTAAACAAAAAGACAGGAAGGAACATGGTATTGTGGAATGGTTCCTGTATGGTACACGAGATATTTAGTTTAGAGAAGATTGTGAAACTGAAATTGAGGCATCCTGCTGCGAAAGTGATAGCGCATCCAGAGTGTGAGGACGCCGTGTTGAAAGTAGCAGATTATATTGGAAGTACTACCGGTTTGTTGAAGTATTCGCAGCAAAGTGATGCAAAGGAATTTATTGTGGTGACTGAAACTGGCATTTTGCATCAGATGCAGAAAGCAAACCCAAATAAGACCTTTATTCCTGCGCCCCCTAATAACAGCTGTGCCTGTAACGATTGTCCTCACATGAAGCTTAATACGCTTGAAAAGCTATATTTGTGCATGGAATATGAACAGCCGGAAATTATCATGGACGAAGAATTAAGGATTGCTGCACTTATGCCTATTCAAAGGATGCTAGAAATTAGTAAAAAATATAACTTGTAATTATTTTAAAAGGAAACTTGCTATTCTGGATTTTACGTTTTTTCTGATATTCAAATAAAATAGATTGTAATCTCCAATGTGGTACTTGGTTGCATTAAAAAATATGTTGCCAAAGAATTTGGGTTTGCTTGTCCATAACACATTTCCATGAATTTCAGCATCTACTACTTTTGGAACCAACTTATTAAACTTCATCAATATTCCTCCATTGTTTAAAGATGCGTTGGCTATGCCTTCATCTGATGTCCAGGTTAGTGGATTCGTAACAATTGCCTTATATTCTTCTTTCGCTACGAAAGCAGTATCTATGTAGCCTCTTTTAAAAGTTCTCCAGCTTATTACACATCCAGTTGATTGTGGACTTTTACAGGGAGAGATGTAATTAAAATAATTTTCAGGAACCGGCATACCAATGATGTAAGCGCAAACCATGCTGTTTTGTAAATCTTTGCCATCAAAAAATTCTTTCAGTAACCTCTTGGCGTGTACGCTTCCCTGGCTATGAGCAGCTATAATTAGAGGTCTTTTTTTATTCCAGTTAGTCAAGTAAAACAAGAATGCATTTTTCACGTCCTCGTAAGCAGTATCAAAAGCTGCTTTTGCCCTGGCTGTATCTGCTGTATAGAAAGATTTTATGTGTGCCTGCCGATATCGTGGTGAGAAAATACGACAGGAGCCATTAAATATGCTTGCCTGGTAAAGTATGGAATTGTAATCAGTTTTTAAATTTAGCGTTGAATCATCAATGTCAGCATTCCACTTATTAACGTTATAGTCTACCAATGAAGTGGGATAAATAAAAAATACATCTGCACTGGTATCCGTTACTTCTTTTCGTAAAGGTGAAGGAACACTGTCTGAAGGATTTTTTTTCCATGGATGAGCAGCCCAGTAGTTTAAGTCAGAATAGTCTGGTATTCCTGTACTGCTCTTAAATTTATAATTTGATCCTGAAGATTCTGGTGTTAATTTATGGCTGCATGAAATAAAGATTAGAATTAGTGGTAAGAACAATAAGATTATTGGTTTCATTTATATCCTTTATGGTATTGTAAATTTATCATTTTTGGTAGACCCGGCATTTAGTTTTAACTGTTTATAGTAATTTAGGCAATTCGCTACTTTTACGATAAAACGATCATTTCGGTTGGCACTTTTTCTTCACGAATGTGATTAAACTACTGAGACACATATCTTTCTTAAAGGCTGTCTTTTTGCACAGTATCACTGCTTTTGGGGGGCCACAGGGACATCTTGGAATGATGATGAAAACTTTCGTGGATCAAAGGGGAGATGTAAGTAAGGAAGAATTAATGGAATATGTTTCGTTCTGCCAGATGTTGCCTGGAGCGTCTTCTACCCAAACACTTACATTAATTGGTTATAAAAGAGGGGGAGTTTCTTTGGCGATTTTAACGCTGTTGATTTGGATTTTTCCTGCATGCTTTATCATGGGTTCTCTTTCATTTTTAGTGGTGAATCTTGGCAAGATAAATCCAGTGCACAATGTGTTTAAGTTTATACCAGAAATGGCGATTGGATTTCTAATATTCGCCGGTTTCAAGGCCTTTAGGATATCGGTTAATAATTTAATTACTACTGTTATTATGCTGCTAAGTATGGTAGTGGCCTATTCTTTTTTCAAGGTACCATGGACAATTCCTCTCCTGATAATATGTGGAGGTATAGTCACCAATTTCAGCAGCAAGCGAATTCCTGAGATGGAGAATATCAGGGCTAAACAAATCAGGTGGACCAACATCTGGCTATTTGTACTAATTTTTACCATAGCAGGTTATTTGAGCGAAACTGCCAGGAAGCAGGAATGGGCTGATAGAAGGGCATATAATCTATTTGAGAATTTTTATCGATTCGGCAGCTTTGTTTTCGGAGGAGGTGATGTGTTGATTCCTATGATGCTTGATCAATATGTAGCAAGACCAACAGCAGCTAAATTTACTGACCCTAAAAAGAATATCATTAGGATTGATAGGGACGAACTACTTACAGGGGCAGGAATGGTAAGGGCAATACCAGGTCCTGTTTTTTCAATTGCATCATATACGGGTGGTATAGCTTTAAAGGATCGTGGAAAAGCGTTTCAATTGATGGGTTGCATTATAGGTAGTGTGGGAATTTTTTTGCCAAGTTTGTTGTTAGTACTTTTTTTCTTTCCTGTTTGGCAGTACTTAAAAAAGTTCGTGATAGTTTACCGTTCACTGGAGGGAATAAATGCGGTAGTAGTTGGTTTAATGTGGGCCGCAAGTTTATACTTATTAAAAGATGTTTCTATTGCCGGTTTCAATTATCAAAGCCTTTTAAATATTCTGATTATTCTTCTAACTTTTCTTACGCTTAGATTTACGAGGGTTCCAGCACCGATGATTGTAATCTGTTGCGTAGTATTGAGCTTCCTTTTCTAGTTACGATAATAGTTGTTGTTTTCAATCTCATTTTTTACTGAGTCTGGTACAAGATATCTAATTGATTTACCAGCTTTAATTAACTCACGGATACGTGTACTCGAAATTTCTATTAAGGGCGCTTGCATTATTTTCACCTTAGTATTTGATTGTTGCTCGATGTGAAATCCTGGCCTTTGATAGACGTATATAGTATAGTTTTTCAGAAGTTCCTGATAATTTTTCCATTTATGAATATTGGTAAAGCTATCACTGCCCATTATTACACAAAATTCGTGTTCAGGATATTTTTCTACAAGGTAAGTAAGCGTGTCAATTGTATACGAGGGCTTGGGAAGATTAAATTCAACAGAAGAAGCTTTTAGCTTATTCTCTCCTTCAATCGCAGTTTTAACAAGGTGGAGCCGATGGTATTCGTTTAGTAACGTTGAGGATTTTTTAAGAGGATTGTGAGGAGAAACTATTAACCATACTTGTTTTATGTCGGTATGGTTTAGAAAATAGTTGGCAATTATAAGATGTCCGTTGTGCACTGGGTTAAAGGAGCCGAAGTAAAGCCCGATCTTCATCTTTATTAGTTTAGTTCTTCCACCAGGATATTTTCAGCTTCATTTATTCTCAAACTTAGATGATACCCAGATACCAATATTGATATAGGATCACCCAAAGGAGCAATTTGCTCTACTATGATCTTTTCTCCAGGTACACAGCCCATCTCCATTAGTTTGATAAAAATATCGTCATTGGAAAACGATTTTATAATTACCGATTTACCAGCCTTAATCTCAGAGAGTTTCTTTTCCATTGTTTGTTATCTACCGCAAAAGTATTCATTAAGGTTTGTTTGATAATTTCGATTTAAAGAACATCTCGATGAAGGTTAGTTTTTTTTATCTCACAAATAGGTTCTCTTTTGGGCGTAGAACACAATTAAAAAAATTTCTCTTAACCATATTTAAAAAGGAGCGTTGTTCACTTAAGGATTTGAATGTAATTTTTTGTTCAGACGAGTATTTATTGAACGTAAACAAAGAGTTTTTAAAGCACGATTTTTATACGGATATCGTCACATTCAATTTGGCTGCGGAAGGAGAGCCAATTTCGGGTGAAATCTATATAAGTGTGGATAGGGTTAAGGAAAATAGCGGAATACTCCATACACCATTTAAAAGGGAGTTGCATCGTGTTATAATACACGGCGTTTTACATCTGTGTGGTTATATGGATAAAACAGGGAGGCAGATCCAGGAAATGAGAGCAACAGAAGACAATTACTTGGATCTCTATTTTAATAGTTCCACGTGAAACAGGTTCCACGTGGAACAAATTTCAACCTGATTTTTTGGCAAATTATCTTTGCATAATGTTTAATGAATACGATGTTATTGTAGTTGGGGCAGGTCATGCAGGCTGTGAAGCAGCTGCAGCGGCTGCTAATCTGGGAAGTAAAGTGTTGTTGATTACCATGAATATGCAAACGATAGCTCAAATGAGCTGTAACCCTGCAATGGGAGGTATTGCTAAGGGGCAGATTGTTAGGGAAATTGATGCCTTGGGTGGTTATAGTGGTGTTGTTACTGATGAAAGCTTAATTCAGTTTAGAATGCTGAACAGAAGCAAGGGGCCTGCTATGTGGAGTCCAAGAGCTCAAAGCGATAGAATGTTGTTTGCAGCAAAATGGCGTGAATACCTGGAAAAGACTGATAATGTTGATTTTTACCAGGATATAGTGCAGGGGTTGTTGGTTAGGGATAGACGAGTAATAGGTGTAAAAACTGGGTTAGGGCATGAAATCAAATCTAAATCTGTAGTACTCACTAATGGAACCTTTTTAAACGGTGTAATTCATATAGGAGAAAAGCGGCTAGGTGGAGGCAGAATTGCAGAGAAAGCTGCAACCGGAATTACCGAACAACTGATAGAACTTGGTTTTGAAAGTCAAAGGCTTAAGACAGGTACACCACCCCGAATAGATGGTAGAAGTCTTGATTATAGTCGAATGGAAGAGCAGAAAGGAGATGAAGAGATTACAGGGTTTAGCTTCCTTGATACCAAGAAGATCGGGCCCAAGGACCAAAAGAGCTGCTGGATTACTTACACCAGTGAGCAAGTGCATGAAGTACTGAGGACTGGTTTCGACAAGAGCCCGATGTTCCAGGGAAGAATAAAAGGAACAGGGCCCAGGTACTGTCCCAGCATAGAAGACAAAATCAACCGCTTCGCAGAAAGAGATCGCCATCAGCTATTTGTAGAGCCGGAAGGGTTTAACACAATAGAGATTTACGTTAACGGATTCTCATCTTCTTTACCGGAAGAGGTTCAATACAAGGCATTAAGCCTGGTGCCAGGTTTTGAAAACTGTAAGATGTTTAGACCGGGGTATGCCATAGAGTATGATTACTTTCCACCTACACAGCTTCAATACACCTTAGAAACCAAACAAATAGGCAATTTATTTTTTGCCGGGCAGATTAATGGAACTACAGGTTATGAAGAAGCTGCATGCCAGGGGTTGGTAGCAGGTATCAATGCCCACCAAAAAGCAAAGGAACTGGAACCTTTCATTCTAAAGCGAAGCGAGGCCTATATTGGAGTTTTGATTGATGATCTCATTAACAAGGGTACCGACGAACCGTACCGTATGTTCACAAGCCGGGCAGAATTCAGAACATTATTGAGGCAGGATAATGCAGATATACGCCTTACTGAAAGAAGCTACAAGCTTGGTCTGGCTTCGTATCAACGCTATGAGAATGTGATGAATAAAATTACATCAGTAGATAAAGCGAAAGACCTGCTGCAAAATCTTACGTTGGAACCTCTGGATGCAAATACAATGCTTATTGAAGCTTCTTCTTCACCACTTTCAAGTAAGCAAAAGGCAGCTCAGATATTACTTCGACCCAATATTTCTCTTCAGCAAATGATTAATCATATTCCGAAAGTGCAGGATGCATTAAGAGGATTTTCACAAGATATCATAGATCAAACTGAAATTCAATTAAAATATGACACCTACATTTTGAAGGAGAGAGAGTTAGTAGCGAAAATGAGTCAGATGGAAGACCTGGTGATTCCGGACAGTTTTAGTTACGATAAACTTGTATCGCTAAGCGCAGAGGCCAAACAGAAATTCATTAAAATAAAACCCAGAACTTTGGGTCAGGCCTCCCGGATATCAGGTGTTAATCCAAGTGATATTCAAATACTTATGGTATATATGGGCCGGTAAACAATCATTTCATTATGTTACAGCAAATTGAACTAAACACAACTAAAGAACAGGTTTTTTCTATTGTAAGGCAATATTTGGCAGAGAAACAACTAGCGATCGATAAAGAAGATAGCAGCAGGCCTTGGGGAGGCTTTTTTGTACTCGATGAAGGCCAGGCTGAAAAATTTATCGAAATTTATTTTCCTCATTTAACCAAACAAGAGCTTACCATATCTGGCAAACTAAGTCCCCAAATTTTAATTGTAGCTCCAAATCAACGGCTGAGTTGGCAGTACCACCATCGCAGGGCTGAAATTTGGAAACTGATCGGTGGGGTAGCGGGCGTTGTAACCAGCGATACCGATGAAGAAAAAGTTACTGTTGAATTGAAGATCAACGATATAGTTCAACTAAAGCAAGGGGAAAGACATCGTTTACTTGGTCTTGATGGCTGGGGAATTGTAGCCGAAATCTGGCGACACACGGATGCAAATAATCCAAGTGACGAGGATGATATTGTAAGAGTACAGGATGATTTCGGCAGATAAATTTGCAAAGGTGAAAAGTTTCAAACAATACTTTATACTGCCAGCCGAACCGGAAGAAGTTTACCGGGCACTAACTAATCCAGCTACCATCCAGCTTTGGACAGGTGAACCTGCAGTTATGAGTACAGTACCGGGAGAGGAATTTTCGCTTTGGGACGATAGTATTACTGGCCGCAACCTCTCATTTGAGGAAAATAAGAAAATTGAGCAGGAATGGTATTTCGGTGAACAAACACATGCCTCCATTGTAACGATCAAGCTTCATCCGCATAAAAAAGGGACATCTGTTGAGCTAATTCATACAAATATCCCTGATGAAGCTTATGACGATATAGTCACCGGCTGGTTAGAAAACTACTTTGGATCGCTGGAAGAATTTTACCAGGACTAATGTAGCTCAGTGGCTGATTTACAAAAACTTTCTTGTTGATTTTTGACGTATACTTTTATGAATATTCCATAAATCTGCAGCCGTAAATGTTTGGATAGCAGTTTTTGTTTTTGTTCCGATACTTGATTCTTCGCAGATTAATCTTGTTTTCCGGTTTTGTTCAAAATTGTTTGTCATGGCTATAATTTTTCTTTGTTATTAATATAGGTAGCGTAAATATTTTGTCTCTCTATTAAATATATCTGCGCTGTGATCTTGGTTTTGTG
>CAZDHQ010000031.1:0-13794 GCA_964505135.1 uncultured Ferruginibacter sp. | reverse complement strand
ATTCTGTTCAAACTTTAATGAACCATAGTTAGCAATTACACCAGTTACCGGATCATACTGAATATTGCTTGATCCACCTACAACCTGCACTCCGTCTCCACCTAACATAGGTGTACCATCTGAATTGTATGCGCCACTGTAGTTAGCATCACCCCAGTGCTGTGATTCATATAATCTTGCGGCACCTATCACTCCTTCTGCTGTATTAGCTCCACGGCCACCTTCTGTTAATTTACGTAATACCCTGTCCTGGATTTTTCCACCTACCATTCCATCAAACTGGAAAGAGAAACTGAATGATTTATAAGAGAACTTGTTGTTAATAGCCCATGACCAATCTGGATCAGCATGACCTAAATATTGTGCTTTAGGTAGATAGATTGGATAACCAGATTCATCATGAATTACTTTACCGTCTGGTGTTAATGCTTCATAATCGCCAAACAATTGATCTACCCTGTCTCCAATATGGTAAGGATATCCGGTACCGTTAGCCACTTCTGTAACTCCACCTGCAAAACCAGTAAATACTTCTTTATAAGTAGACCAGTTCAGTAATATATCCCAGCGTAAGCCACTTTTCTTTTGAATAGGCGTACCTGTAATTGATAATTCAGCACCTGTTCTTTTGGTTTTTCCACCATTGGTAGTTATATAACTGATACCGCTGGTTTCAGAAATATACTGTGCAGAAATGTTTGGACCATCATTGTATTGAAAATAAGTAGCACTTAAACCTAAGCGATTGCTTAAAAAGCGAAGATCAAAACCAGTTTCAAAGTTGCTTCTTGAAGATGGCTTGATGCCTGCATCTACAATATAATTAGGAGAGCTAGCCTGAGTTTCATTATTATAACCAGGGAAAGTAGAATAAGCCGGCTGAGACAAACCATAAGTTGGTCCATTGTAAGGTACATAATATCCGTTACCATAACCAACCGGGCTGCCTATGCCAAGGCTTTGAAAAGCTGCACCAGCATATGGATCGGTTCCTCCACCTTTTACATTTGCGTAGCTAGCTCTTAATTTAAAGAATGAAATTAAATCAGGAAGTTTAATGTAGTCAGACAGCACTGTGCTAAAACCAAGAGATGGGTAAAAGCTTGCATTGTGCCCAACAGGAAGAGCAGATGTTTTATCAACACGGCCTGTAGTAGAAATTGTAAAAAATTTCTTGTAAGTAAGATCAAAAGAATAGTAAGCGCTTAACATAAGCAGGTTAGACGCATAAGAATAAGACCTTATAGGTTTTAATGTGTTTGCAAAAGTGTACACATTTGGAATGATCAATTGGTCAGTGCTGGTGTAGCTTGATCCATATTTCATGTTACGGGCAGTTCCACCGGCAAAGGCGCTAACTGATATCCCTGTACCTGCAATATCATCCTTGTTATACCTTACCAATAAGTCTGTATTGTTTTCCCAAAGGTCTCTTCTGTCTTCACGATAGTTACCGTGATTATGTTCATCACCATAAGGGTGAGCAGAGAAAGGCAATTTTTCAGTCCTCTGTAGGTTATAAGTAGTAATATTTGAACGCAGCATCACATCCAGATTCTTATTGAATTTGTACGTTAATGCAGCCCAGCTGTACAAGTCGTTTTTATAATGACCACGCAACCATTCGTAACTGGAGAAGTATGGATTGTGATAACGCTTGTATTCAACAAAGTTTGACTGAATACCTTCTTTACCGGGCTGCCAGTAATTAACGATATTTGGATCTTTAACATTCCAATCGGCACCGGTCCAGATATCTATGTTATAAATAATACTGTTTGGACCATATACCACATCTGGTGTATTGGGTGTGTATTGTCTGTTATAATTGATATTAGCCTCTACCTTAAACTTATCAGAAACATCGTAGCTGGTTAAGATATTCATATTAATTGCATCCAGCTTGGTATTGGGAGTAATACCAGTTTGATGCATATCCGAAACAGACATACGTATGCTCGCTCTATCTGAAGCTGCAGAAAAACTAAGGTTATTGGTTGTAAGCAAACCAGTTTTAAGGAAGTTTTGCAGGTTGTCTTTACCACGTGCTACCCATGGTGTTGGTTTAATGTGTCCTGTAAAAGTTGAACCATCTTCTAATGTGGTAACATAGTCTTTGGTTGGATCATATTCACCATCATATTGGGGTAACAATCTTCCGTCCAACCTTGGGCCCCATACATCATAATCTTTATCATTTAGACCACTTCCGGTACCATTGCTGTTGTAATCACCAAAAGCATATTGGTAATAATCACCACCACCATATTCGTTCTGTACTTTAGGAATAGCAATAAAACCCTTATTAAACTGTGTACTGCTGTTAAACTCTACAGTAAAGCCTTTGCTATTTTTCTTACCTCTTTTAGTAGTAATCAAAATTGCGCCATTGATACCGCGGCTTCCATAAACTGCGGCAGCGGCAGGTCCTTTCAACACAGAGTAAGTTTCGATATCATCCGGACTAATATTCCATGTATCTGAGTTAATAGGGATACCATCTACTACATAAAAGTTAAGCGGTGAACCTCTTAATAAAACAGTAGGCGCTGCCAGCATTTCCTGGTTGATTCCCACGTTTAAGCCAGCTACTTTGCCTGTCAATCCATTTATAGGATTTGATTCACGTGCTTTTAACAATTCGCTCCCTTTTACTTCCTGCACAGAGTATCCAAGCTTTTTGGCTTCTTTTTTAATACCCAGCGCTGTTACCACCACCTCATTCAAATCTTTATTTGTTGCAGTTAGAGGGATAGACAAGAATTCATTTGATCCCACTTTAACGGAGATGGTTTCATAGCCAACAAAGCTAATCGTTAGTACATCGCCTTTTGAGCTTTGTATTGTAAAGTTTCCATCCGCATCCGCTGCAATTGTTTTCTTTGTTTTGTTATTAACAATAGTAGCGGCGGGTACGCCATTTTTTGTGGCGGCATCAGTAATTTTCCCTTTCAGTTCAAATTGCTGTGCCTTTCCAACAAGAGCAAAGACAAGAGAGATAAGCAGTAATGAAAGCTTTCTCCGCAGTAGGTTTGGCATTCTTTTCATAAATATATAGTAGTTAGTGATGACGCAAAACTATTTATATCACATGGTAAGGATAGAATTCAGTAGGTTACCAAATAGTAAAGTAAATGTAAACTTTTGGCGCTTAACAATTATTTAAATTTACAAATACTAAACTTTTAAAAAAAAATATTATCTCAATTTTTTTATTCTCCATCAAAAAAATACACTACTAACATTTCATAAGGCGTGTTACTGGTGCATTTGGAAGTGTGAGGTTTTCTGGCATCGTAGTAAAATGAATCGCCGGCTTTAAGGGAATATTTTTTATTTTCAATGATATAATACATGCTACCGCTGATCATGTAATTAAATTCATGCGCATTAGTAGACACATATCCTTTGCGTGCATTTTTTGATTGACGGTAGAGCACTACGTCAATTAGTTTTCCATCATGCTTAAATGAAATGATACGGCTATATTCAATTCCCTCCACGTATTCCTTTTCTATATTTTCATACTGCGAAGCTTTGATAATAACAGGTTCCGCTTTATCCAGCACCTCTATCTTTTCAAAAAAATCATTGAGGTCTACATGCAGGCATTTAATAATATTCAGTAATACAGGTAATGAAGGTACTGTGCGGTTGTTTTCAATTTGAGAGATGAGCCCCTTGGTTACACCGGCTTCCGCAGCCAGTTCCTGCAAGGTAATCTTCTGTTCTTTTCTTTTTTCTTTAATGCGGTTGCTTATTTGCAAAATGATGTCTTTGCTCATTTATTTTAATTGATTTGATAAAAATAAAGTTTAGTGACAAATGGCAGGTTAATTAATTATGAAGTCCGTTTACTTTTTCAAGTATTTATCCTTTAATTATTTACCTGCAAGTATGTTGCCTACCAATAACGTTCTGCTTTTATCATTACCGCTATTTTACGAAATAGCTGTAGTGATGTTTCTACACTATCGGATGAAACCATTACCAGCAAAGGGTTTGGCGAATTCAAACCCGTTTTCTAAAAAAGCTAAACCTGTAATAAAGTACTACCGGTCACGTTCATCATTCGGGTATTTATATCAACAACAGTTACCAGTGTAACAAAGCACTCTTTGTATTACGCTCCTACCTGTAATTTTTTACCCTTCAACTTCCATCATTCAAACAATATCTGATGAAACAATTCAACTTATCAAAAAAGCGAAATGCTGTTAACAATAAAAAACGAAACAAAAGCTTACAGCTGTTGAAGGCGGTAGTGCTTAGTTCTTTCTTATTAAGCATTGCCTGTTTTGCGCATGGGCAGTCTACCATTACGGCTATCCAGTCTGGCGAGTGGAATGACCCTGCCACCTGGGATGCAGCCACTGTGCCGGCAGCCAGTGATGATGTGGTGATAGGCAGTGGGATTACGGTAATAGTAAGCTCAGCTGCAGAAGGATGCAATAATATTGCAATAGGAATTGGAGACGGATCAGGAAGTGGCACACTTGCTTTTGCCGGAGCATCTTCTTTAAACGTTGAAGGAACGATGACACTTGGAGATGTGAATGGTGCCACCGGAACTATTTCAATGGACGACGGTGCTACGCTAACGCTTTATAATCTCCAGGAAGGTGATCCAACTTATAGCGGTATTTATGAAACCAACCTTGGTACAATTATTTTTATCGGCACATCGACGCTTCCTTATAATTTCTTCCAGTTTAATAACCTGGTAGTAAAAGGGAACGTCGCCACCGGCGGACGCAATTTACAAATTGAAGGTGATCTTACAGTGGATGCAGGAGGTGTATTAGATATCGGCGTAAACTCAGCCAACAGGAATACTATTGCAGGTACTTTTACACTGGGTAATAATGCCACATTAAAAATTGGCGGCGGTGGTACCATTCCTGCTAACTTTAATACGCATGCCATAGCAGCTTCCAGCACCATTGAATATTATGGTGTAGCCCAAACGGTAGCTACGCTTAATTCCTCTCAGAATTATGGTAACCTTATCATTTCCGGATCAGGATTAAAAGAAGTGAATGGCACCATTGGAATTGCAGGAGATCTTACTATAAATGGAGGTATTTTTAGCGTTAATACTTTTACAGCCAACAGGCTAACTGCAGGAGGTAAGCTAACTGTAGCCAACGGCGCTACACTACGTATTGCCGGAAGCGGCACTCTTCCCGCAAACTATGATACGCACGTTATTGGCAGCACCAGCACCATTGAATACAGTGGCACATCTTCACAAACAATCGCTGTATTAAAATCAAGCCAAAAGTATGGTAATTTAAATGTATATAATTCAGTGAAAACCCTGGCAGGCAGCATTACGGTTTCAGGAACCATAAGCTTTGCAGGAACACCGAATAAATTAGTTATCGGGAGTAATACACTTACACTGGAAGGGAATATTCAGGGATCACTCACTGGATCAAGAAATTTTAGCGGCTCTTCTACAAGCAACCTGGTGTTATCAGGTGCATTTAACAGAACACTTTTCTTAGATGCTACTACCATTGGCACTACCAATGTATTAAACAACCTTACAATAAATCACAACAGTAATGTTACAACATTAGGTAATGATGTGATTGTAAATAACAATCTAACATTCACTGCAGGTAAACTCGCCCTTGGAGGCAGAACGCTTACGCTAAACGGGAATTTAGTGAACACGGTAAGTGGTGGATTAAGAGGTAGCACGAGCAGCAAGCTGGTTATTAATGGCAGCGTAAACCTTGGTCTATCAATGGATCAAACCACTCCTGGCAACACCAATGTCTTGAGTACATTACAAATAAACAGTACCGGGAAAACGGTTACCATGAACAATGACCTTGTAATGAACAATACACTCACATTTACTGCAGGAAAATTGGCTGTTAACGGCAATACACTTACACTGAAAGGATTAGTTACCAATACTGTTACAGGTGGAATTACTGGAGGTAATAACAGCAATCTGATCATTAATGGCACCGTAAGCCCATCTTTATCTTTTGATCAAACCAGCCCGGGAAGCACGAATTCATTTAAAAATATAACAATCAACAGCAGCGGACAAACGGTGACCCTGCTTAATAATGTTAGGCTAACGGGTACATATACCCCAACAGCCGGTGTACTGTCATCAGGAGGCTATTTGACAATTGGCTCCACCGCTTCCTCCACTGCATCCATTGCAGCAGGCAGTTCAGCTGGAGGATACATAACAGGCGATGTAACAGTAGAAAGATACATACCTCAAAATACTAACAGGGCCTGGAGATTGCTGGCAAGCCCTACCAGCGGCCAAACCATTCACCAGGCATGGCAGGAAAACCAGGCTGCAGGCGTTAACGGTAATGCAGGCTATGGCACAATCATCACATCAAAAGATGCAGGTTGGGCGGCAAGTGGCTTTGATTATAAAACACCTAACTATTCTATGTTTTCATATGATGCCGCAAATGACGAGTTAGTACCTGTAACTTCTACAGCGATACCTATTGAAACAGAGCCTGGCTATTATATATATATCCGTGGAGCAAGAAACGTTACACCCTCATCAAGCGTTTCTGCAATCAACCCTACTACGCTTAGATCAACCGGAACTTTATACACAGGAAATCAGCCTGCAAACAATGTGGATGCTAATAAATTTGGACTAATAGGCAACCCGTATGCGTGTGCAATTGATTTACGAAATGTGGCAACCAGTGGTGGTTGCACAGGAACATCATTTTATGTATGGGATCCTAAATTACTTGGTTCCTATAGTATCGGTGGTATTCAAACACTCACTCCCAGCGGCGGCAATTATATCATAGTACCTGGAGGCGGGAGTTATGGACCAAGTGGCAGTATAGTTAACACCATCGAATCAGGGGCTGCATTTTTTGTTCAGGCAACTGGCAGCACCGGAACGGTTACCATTACCGAAAGCAGTAAAACGTCCGGCAGCAGTATGGTGTTTCGTCCTGAAGGTACCAGCACCGATAATGTGTTTTATATTAATTTATATGCAGTTGCCGGAACCGAAAAAAATCTTGCAGATGGCGGCGTACTATTTTTTGACAATAATTATGATAATAACATAGACAGGTTAGACAGCCGCAAACAATTCAACTTTGGAGAGAACTTAACCATTGTTAAAGACACAATAGAACTGGTGGCAGAAAGAAGAAAATTTCCTGTAGAAAGTGATAGTATCCAGCTGGCTATATCAGGAATGAAAAAAATGACTTATCAACTTAAGTTGTTCGGCAGTCCGCTACAGGACCACAGCCTTGCTACATTTTTAAAAGATAGCTATTTAAACAAAGAAACATTTATTACGGCAGGTGATACCACTACTTATGACTTTGCCATAGATGCGAATGCTGCATCCTCTGCAGAAAAAAGGTTTAGCATCGTATTTAAACCAACAACCCCACTGGCGCTCTCTATTAAAAGCATCAAGGCCTACCAGCAGTCTTCAAACATTGCTGTGGAATGGCAGGTTTCAGATGAACTAAATATGAGAGAATACATTGTAGAAAAATCTTTGGACGGAAAAAATTTCTTTGGCACTGCTTCAGTAGTTGCCAATAATGCAGGATTTTATAAATGGATTGATGTAAATGCATCAGAAGGTGCTAATTATTACCGCATAAAATGTATTGATCAAAGTGGAAAATTCAATCGCACCCAAATTGCCAAAATACTGTTGGGTAAACTTACACCGAGCCTTGCCATATTCCCTAATCCAGTAGAGGGAGGAATCATGAATGTGCAATTTGTAAATCAATCAAAAGGCATTTACCAACTAAGATTGATTAACAATACAGGCCAGTTGATTTATCAAAGCTCTTTGATGCATAATGGTGGCAGCGCATCACAAAGTGTAAACTTAACAACAAAGCCTTTAAGTGGCACCTACCAGCTTGAAATACAATCGCCAGATAAAACCAGGCAGGTACTACAGGTAGTATTGACAAACAAATAAAATTGATAGTTTCGATTCAAGCCCAAAAAGTACGACCGCAAGGCGTACTTTTTTATTTTAGTTGCTGCTTAATCTCTGCTTTCTTTTCATCCGAAAGCTTTACATCCACATGTTCATGAACATGCGGTGCATTTTTAGTAAAGAAGCTGGTTTGTTTTTGAAAACGGGTACAAAAATCACATAGGCTTAAATGCAGGCGTAGTTGCAGGCGTTCCTTTAAAGATATTTTCCCTTCTTCTTTTTTAGACATTAAAAAAGTAGCTCTTTCGCAACTCAGCCATATGATATTTAGCTTACTCATTCCCCAATACCCATCCAGTTTTTTTCAAGACATTTACGCAGGTGTAATTTTGCCCGGTGTATCAGCACCCAGTAATTAGCAGCGGTAATATCAAGCTGTTTACAAATTTCATCTGAGTCAATATCCTCCATATATTTCATTACAAAAACCATGCGCTGTATATCTTTCAATTTTTTCTTACAAAGCTCCAGTATGCTGTAAAATTCTTTTGACTCCACCTTTTGTGATGTATCAATAGGCCATTCTTTTGGTTCGGTTGTTTTTTTCCAGTGTTGTTCCTCATCAAAATAAATTGCTTCTTCCCCTGCAGGTAACAATTGAAAGGAAGAAGCTGTTTTTCTAAAATGATCAATGATCTTATTTTTCAAAATAGCGTAAAGCCAGTTCTTTTCAGATGCCTGTCCACGATAAGTATCACGGGCCTTCCATGCGCTTAAAAAAGTATTTTGAACAATATCTTCCGCCGCCTGCACATTGCTCACTCTTGCCAATGTATAGGCATACAATGCGTCTGCATATTTTTCCACCCATTTCTCAGGATCAAAATTTGAGAGGTGTGCATCCATGTATTAACCGGTGTTCCTTTATCAGTTTCAAAAGAATAAAAATAACAATAAGCTTTGGTTGAATACACATGCTGAAAAAATTATCAAGACAATTTGTTTATGCCCGCTGCTTTATATGAATATTAATTGTTTTTACGTAAGCCGTGTTTTCCTTCAGCATTTTCATACCCTGGCTAAAGTCCATGTAAGGAATACCATACTGCCGATGATTGATAATGCTGATGCGGTATAATATATCCAGGTGACGGATGATTTCCTTCCAGGCAAAAAACACGGAGTGACTTGGATCATAAATATGCGTAGGCTCACTGCCTGCGCCGTTTAGTTCAACAATTGAAAAATTTTTGCCCCGCTTTAATTCTTTCCATGATTGATAACGGATATCCAGTCTGCCATAATAAAAGCCCGGCACCTGCTGGCAAATGGCATCAATTTGATTCACTAGCTCATCATCTACCAGATGGCTAAAATCCAGGAACTTTGAGCCCCGTGCATGGTTGCCATAAGGCACCAGCAACAGTTCCTCCCCTTTGTCTAACACTTTTGATAAGATGGAAGGATTGGTTTCTTTGATGGCAGGTATCTGCAGAATAAAGCGCTCGTTTTGCATCATCAGTTCCTTCACGGTTGATGTGCCATTGCCAGTTAGTGTTAAAAATTCTTTTCCCACAATGCCGGAAATTTTTCCTTTTTGTTCACCGGGATAACGATAGTAAAAAATACCTACTTCCTTTTCATACGCCACAAATGCCTGCACTAAAAAATCCACTTTGCTAAAACGAACATAATGCTCCAACTCTGCTGGTGATTTAATCTTTTGCACCAGCATTCCTCTCATGCCAATATCAGGCTTAGCAATTACAGGAAACTGCATGCCACGCCATTCCATCTGCTGCAACACTTTACTAACGCATACGCCTGGCCGAAAAAATAATGTAGCGGGGTATAGGGACGAAGGGATCAAATCATAAATATCTTTTTTGCTCTCCAGCAAAAAACCGCCGTTTCTTATAGAAGGATTGGCAGCGTTAAAAAAGAAAGCTGACCTTGCTTTGATCATGAGCCAAAGCCAATAAATATACACAGGAATATAGAGTACATCAAAGGGCCAGTACTCCCAATGTGTGAGCCTGATAAACCATGCTTTGTTGCTAAGTGCTTTCATAGTGTTTATAAGAATACGGGTGCTCCCCGGTGCTGAATGTTTGTAATAGTGTGTTCATTGGCAGCTATGTCATAATAGTGCATCGTAGCAGCGCCGCTACTTATATCTATCCCCGTTATACTTACTGTAAGCAGTTGATTATTCCTGTTCATCAAAACATCATTGGTACTGTCTCCATCACCTGCAAAACGATGAAAGTTGAAAGCAGCTGATACACTCAGTTCCTGGTGGTCTTCTATCCATTTGCTAAACCAACTTCTTCTTTTTTCAATTGTTTCTGTATCATATAAGGTAGCACTGCTCCAGATGTATTTTTCTTTTTCATTTAGCTGCACAAAATGTTTCTTTTGTCCATCCCATCTTCCTTCAAATAAAAAACCATCAACATACAGCACCACGGTGAATGGTTCAATCTTATCTAAGTCCATAGTAAGAAAGGTTGACTCCGGCGATGCGGCTGCAATAATATCCAGCAATACCAGTCCACGGCTTTTTCTATAGGGCGGATTGGATTGATGTTTTACAAAAGCACCATTTAATAGCACAGCAGCATTGCCTGTATCAGTTAATGCAATCCAGGTACCGTTTGCTTTGGCATCTTTTGGATAAATAATTTTTACATCTCCATGTTTGTAAATAGCTGGTACTAATGCCGCTGGCCTTGCGATATGTTCATCACGGTTAGATGTAATGAGACAGCCATTTTTAACGGGTAAATAAGTTACTGTGCACATGATTGCTGGTATTTAATGGTGGCGGATGCAATTCCAAAATGTTCATTCAGTTTCACGTCAGACAACTCTTTGATACCAATCCTGATCAATGCCATGTGATGTATGGCATGCTCAATATTATAAGCGAACTCCCTGTAGTAATTAGTTTGGATCTGGATGCTATTGGAATCATTGCTGTTATAGCCTGCTTCCAGCAAGAGTTGTTTGTCTGCTTTACTTACGCTGTGTACAATTTCCTTCAGCAATTGCGCTGCAAAATTTTTATCTGTTTCAATACGGTGATCTCTTGCTCTCTGTCCGTAGTTTACCAGCCCTGATTCGTAGCCTTTATCCAATTCAATAAACAATTCAATAATGTGGCGCACATGCTGGCCAATGGTTGCATTAAACAAATGTTTGCTTGGCATACTGTATGCCTGGTCACTTAAGCCAAGCAATACGGCGTCAAGCTGTTTAAAAATATCGTTGAGCGCTTCGTGTAAATGGGTAATACTTTTATTCATGGTTATTCTTTTGTAGCGATGATATTTAATGATACGGTGAGTTCATCTGCCAACACCCAACTACTGCTGCCTACATTAAAATCAAGGCGATTAATTTTAAACTGTCCTTTAAACTGGTAGCCGTTTGCAATAGCGGCCGCCGTAAAAGGGAATGTGATGGTTTTCTTTTTTCCTTTTATTGTTAGTATGCCTTCCACTGAATAGCCAGTACCATTACTGCTGATTTTGGTGGAAGTGAAATTTAACTCTGGATAGCTGGTTACATTGAAGTAGTCCTCTTTTTTTAAATGCTTATCCCGGCTGCCGTTCCCGGTGTTTACCGTATTGGCCTGTACGCTCACATCAAATGCAGCAGTAGATAAATTAGCCGGATCGAAAATGATGGTGCCTTTTAATCCCTTGAAACTACCGGTTACGTTTAGCCCAAAATTTTTGATGGAGAATTTTACGTCTGAACCTTCATCTTTTGGAACCATGTGCTGGGCAAAGCAACATGTGCATATACTGATGAGAAAAAATATTGATGCTAACTTTTTCATTTTACTGTAAGATACTGCTGCCAAATAAATGATCGAATTGCTGACAATGAATCAGGACATATTTATAGTCACCAAAATTTACATTTCCATTGATCTTATATGCCTGCCTGCCACTGTTGGATTGCAATTTTCCCAAATCAATAAAATTAATAGGCTGCAATTGCCGGGAAAGATACACATGTAAATCAGGTCCGTTGGATACATTGAAGCTGTCCATGATAAGCTGGTCGCCAGCCTCATTCCTGTAAATTTTCGTAATACCCATCGTACGTCCATAGGGGCCATCAGTAAATACCGCCCTGTATACAAGATCAGCCTCTGCAATGTTAGCATCCATTGAAGGCGGTGCAGAATTTTCCTTTTTACAGGCGCTTACAAATAATGCCGCTGCAATACTAATAAAGAAGATTTTTTTCATAGTGCTCAATTAAAAATGGTAAGATACTGCCAGTCCTAGATTATTTGCTTTCATTCTAAACCTTGTTACTTCCGTTCCATCAGGGGCTATTTGTTTGGTAGTGGTGGTTTTATATTCGGTAAAAATAAATTGATAAACCGCCCGTATACTCCATTGCTCATTTAGTTTGTAACCAATAAAAAATTCTGAATTCAAATTTCCATGATCGAGATCACCCGTTAGTAATAAATTAAAACTATTGGGCTTTGCAGTGGGCTCTGTAGTGGTACTGCCATTACTGGTAAGTATAGCAGGAGACACACGACCAAAAGCAAAACCTATCAAATCAATATTAAAGCCTGCATTCCACCTGGCATTAAATTGATAGCCAAAATTTGCCGTAATGTTGAGCGAATTTACCAACGGTCGCTGCACCGTAAGTGTATCCCAGTTTTTTTCCTGCTGGCCTGACAACACAGTGATAAACGGAATGGTGCTGGTTCTGGATAACCTGGCAGGGGCCGTAGTGAAATCCTGCTTTGTTCCAAAAGCGCTTGTGAACCTGGCGCCCAGGCCGACTTGCCATTTTTGTTTTTTACCTAATTGCCAATTATACACATACGATAAAGCTACAGCACCCCGGGAACTGCCGGCTGTGGCAGCGATATCCAATATTTGGTTAGCATGTTTTTCCTGTGCAAATGATTGATTCGCCGCACAAAAAAGAAGTGCTATTAATAGGCCCTGCTTCATATTTGATACTTAGGGTTTAAACGTACTAATGCATATAATTTTTTCCTGAAAATAATTATCAAAGACAAAGACGATATTAATACCAGCAACGCATACACGAATAATTGTCCACCATCATTCTTCACTTCAATGCCCAGCTTGGTGATGTGTGAGAAAATAGCACCGGCCATTAAACCTGCTGCGAGCACCGCACCATATACGGTTGTTTTAGGATAAAGGATTAGTACAGAAGCAATGAGTTCCAAAACGCCAATTCCGATTCTGCCATAAGGTTCCATACCAAGTTTGGTAAAAATGTAGACAGATTCTTCTGCAGCTGTAAATTTAAAATACAGTGTTTGCAGCATAATGATGGCAGCAATCAATTTTAATATCCAGATGCCAATGAATGAAGCATTTAGTTTCATGATTTTATTGTTGATGGTTTTTAATGGAATGTGGTGGCCCAGTTAGCGTCTGCTTTTGTGCAGAGATTTTTCTCGTCTTTGTTCCAGTCCTTTAGGGTGTTGTTGAAAAACTTATTGTAAAAGAGATAGAGTTTGCCGTTCATTATTTTAAAGGTCTCTGGATCTACGCTTACTTTTTCTCCTTTAGCGCCCATGGCATAGGCACACCAGCCACCGTACTGTGGTTCATATTTTACAGGCTCTGCTTTAAACAAATCTTTGTTGGCAGCACTGGCAAAATAATAAGTGGCGCCCTGGTGATACAAGGCAAATTCTTTTTTGCCTTTGATAGCTTTATTGGCAGTAAAATAGGCTACAGGATCATAGCCCTGGATGGCAATACCATCCTCTAAATTGAAGTGTTTTTTACGCAACAATTCCTGTGAGAATGCAGCAGGAACCAGCATTAATCCAAATA
>CAZDHQ010000030.1:0-14104 GCA_964505135.1 uncultured Ferruginibacter sp. | reverse complement strand
CAGGAAAGAAATCAGCTGTTTGAGTTGAAGTAAAGTAGGTCATGCTGACATTTCCAGTTTGGTATGAATAACCTTGTTTCAAATACAGCAGATCAACGCTAGCATTTACAAAGTCTTCTTTTCCTGAAAAAAATACTCCTGCATGAAATCCTCCGTTACCTCTACCCCCGATTGAAGAAATATTTGTAAAACTTGAATGATTATAGCCAGCTTTTAAACCGAAATGGGTTTTGCTTTGCTCATTCTTAACTTGTGCAGTTGCTGTAAAGAAAAACCCAATTGATGTGGTTGGCAATGCTAATATAATTTTCATTGCAGCTGTTTAGGTGTAAAGGAAAAAATAAACAGAATATTTTAGATAAAAATCAAGTTTAAAGCTATATAAACTTTTTGAAAAGATATAGTTTAGGGTACATTGATATACTTATGTATCTGCAATGATAATTCCCACTTAGGGTGTTGCTTAATGTATTCAATAATGATAGGAGTTATTGTAGAAGCTTTATCCCATTCTGGTTGTAAGTAGAGTTTGCATTGAGGTGATACAAGTGATGCATATTTTTCTGCCCATTCAAAATCTGATTTATTGAACACCACCACTTTTAATTCATTTGCATAGGGAACAACTTGGGATAGTGGTGCTTTAAACTTTTTTGGAGAAAGACAAATCCAGTTCCAACTGCCGCTTAAGGGGCTTGAACCGGATGTTTCAATATTGGTTTCAAAACCTGCGCTTTGCAATGCAACAGTTAGTTGTGTTAGATCATGCATCAATGGTTCGCCACCGGTGATTACTACCAGTGGTTTTTTATCTGCGGTAGTGTTGCTGATTACTGTTTGCACAATTTCATCGACAGTCATTTTTGGATGAGCATCGGCATCCCAGCTTTCTTTTACATCACACCATACACAACCTACATCACATCCGCCAAGGCGAACAAAATAAGCTGCTCTTCCCTGGTGGAAACCTTCGCCTTGTAAGGTGTAAAAATGTTCCATTACAGGGAGCGTCTGTGTTGTTATGGTTGATGATTGATTCAATGATTATTCTTTTGGAAATGCTTGTTGATGATTAATGATATAATGTACAAGAGTGCGACGCCTATGAAGTTGAATAAAAATAGAAAGCCTGGTACATAAAGATTTTGCCAACTTCAAACTTTATACCTTTTGCAGGCATGCATTATACGTGTTCATCAGCAACGCTGCGATGGTCATTAGTCCAACACCACCTGGCACCGGCGTAATATAACTGCACTTAGGCGCCACGTTCGCAAAGTCCACATCGCCTTTAATGGCAAAGCCGCTTTTCTTGGTTGCATCAGGTACACGTGTGATGCCCACGTCCACCACCACGGCATTTTCTTTTACCATATCTGCTGTTAAGAACAGTGGCTTGCCCAACGCTGCCACAATGATATCTGCCTGCAAACAAATTTCTTTTAAGTTGGGCGTATGGCTGTGGCAAACAGTAACCGTGCAGTTGCCGGGATAAGCATTCCTGTTCAACAAGATGCTGATAGGGCGGCCAACAATATTGCTGCGGCCTATTACCACGGCATGTTTTCCTTTTGTTTCAATTTTATAATGCTCCAGCATCAGTAAAATTCCATAAGGCGTTGCCGGGATATAGGTGGGCAAACCCTGCACCATTTTACCAATGCTCATGGGATGAAAGCCATCCACGTCTTTATCCGGATGAATGATGTTGATGATTTTTTCTTCACTGATTTGTTTGGGAAGCGGTAACTGAACCAATATCCCATCTACATCCGCATCATTGTTTAACTTTTCGATTGCCTCAATTAAAACGGCTTCTTCAATATTTTCATCCAGTCTTATTAAAGTGCTTTTGAAACCCACTTCTTCACAACTTTTTACCTTGCTTGCTACATAGGTTTCGCTGGCGCCATTGGTGCCTACTAACACTGCTGCCAGGTGAGGCGTTTTTTTACCTTGCTGTTTTAATGCAGCCGTATTCTCTTTGATAGAATCTTTTACAGCCTGCGATACGATTTTGCCATCTAAAATTTGCATGGCGCAAAATTAATGGATTGGCAGCATCTGAGCGCTATTGTGGTCTATACCCTGACTAAAAATCGTAATATTAAGTACTGCCAAATAAATATTATATTGCTAATCCTTAACTGCTATTACTTTGAGACGACCAGCAATTCTTTTACTAATTAGTATTGTTTTTATTCATCAGCTTGTGTTTTCGCAGGCATTGCGGCAGCCTGTATCTGCGGTGTATGTGGGGCTGGGTGCTTATAGTACACAGCAAAATGATGTGTTTTCTTTTACTAATAACCAGGCGGCTTTGGGCCAGCTAAAATCAGCCGCTGCAGGCGTGTATGGTGAAAGACGTTTTTTATTAAATGAAACCAGTTTGTATTCAGCGGCATTGGCGGTGCCTTCTTCGCTAGGCAATTTTGGAGTGAATGTGAAATACCTTGGCTACAAAAATTTTAACGAGAGCCAGGTTGGTTTGGCCTATGGCCGAAGTCTTGGCAAAAAAGTGGATATCGGTGTTCAGTTTAATTACTATGGTTACCGGGTACCTACCTACACCAGCGCCAGCACGGTGAATGTAGAGATTGGCGCCCTGGTTCATTTGACTGATAAATTGAATGCTGGTGTGCATGTGTATAATCCGATCGGTGGTAAATTTTCCAAAACAGATGAGAAGCTTACATCCGCATACAAAATTGGTTTAGGTTATGATGCGTCTGATAAATTTTTTATCAGTACAGAGCTGGTGAAAGAAGAAAACTACCCGGTTAATTTGAATGCCGGGATGCAGTATCGTTTTGCAAAACAGTTTTTTGCAAGGGCCGGCATTGCATCTGCTAACTCTGTTTCATACGTCGGTTTTGGTTTGGCATGGAATAATCTTAGGTTGGATATCAGCGCCAGTTATCATCCGCAATTAGGCATTTCACCCGGATTATTGTTGATCATGAATCTTGGTAAAAAGGAAAACCCAACCGCAGAAAGCGATCAATAATGCAGCCACATGTTTCCAATTAAAAACATATTTATTGTACTGCTTTTTTGCTGGATTATACCAGCAGTAAATTTCGGTCAGGTGCCTGGTACTACAGCAGAGCAGCAATTAGAAGCTGCCACTGAGGGAAACGACGATACAGAAACACAGGATGATTCTTTTTTACAAAACCTGCAGCAGTTTTTAAAGAATCCCGTGAACCTGAATACGGCTGACGCTGGTTTGCTAAAAGAATTGATTGTATTAACGCCCCTGCAGATTCAAAATATTATTGCTTACCGCACACTGCTTGGCAATTTTATCAATATTTATGAACTGCAGGCGGTTCCTACGCTGGATATTGCCACTATCGAGAAAATACGTCCATTCGTAACCGTTAGTATGCAGACTGATTTGATCAATTCATTTAGCGAAAGAATGAATGGAGGTGTACATAGTATTGTAGGAAGAGTGACACAGGTGATGGAAAAATCAAAAGGATATTTAGTTGATCCTGTTGCTACCACCAATTATTACCCGGGCTCACCACAGCGCTATTTTTTCAGGTATAAATACCAGTTTAAAAATTTATTACAATATGGTGTGGTGGCCGATAAAGATGCAGGGGAGCAGTTATTCAAAGGATCGCAAAAGCAGGGTTTTGATTTTTACTCTGCTCATTTGTTTGCAAGAAATATTGGTATCATTAAAGCATTGGCAATAGGCGACTTTACAGTCAATATGGGGCAGGGGCTTACCCAGTGGCAGAGCCTTGCTTTCAAAAAAAGTGCTGATGTGGTGAATATCAAACGGCAATTATCTGTATTGCGGCCGTATAATTCCGCAGGTGAAATAAACTTTCATCGTGGTGTTGGTATCACGATTGCAAAGAAAAATGTGGAAGCAACTGGCTTTGTTTCTTACCGGAATATTGATGGCAATTTTGTTGCTGATACATTAACCAATGAAGAATATATTTCTTCGCTTCAGACATCTGGATTACATCGTACAAAAAGTGAACTGGATGATAAAGGTATCCAGCGGCAGTTCGCTTACGGGGGCAATATTGCTTTCAATAAAAATAGTTTTCATATTGGTGCCAATATCATCCAGTACAATTTTAAGCTGCCCATTACCAAGGCTAGTGATCCCTATAATTTGTATGCCTTGTCCGGAAAAAAAATTGGTAACCAAAGTGTAGATTATAGTTACACTTTCCGAAACCTGCATTTTTTTGGTGAAGCGGCTTTTGATAATAACCGCAATAAGGCATTTGTAAACGGCTTGATCATGAGCGTGGATGCCAATGTGGATGTGAGTTTGCTGTACCGAAACATCTCTCCTAAATATCAATCGCTCTATACGAACGCCTTTACAGAAAGTACTTTTCCAGGCAACGAAAGAGGTATGTACGCCGGGGTTAGTATCCGGCCTTCCACACAATGGCGGCTGGATGTGTATGCTGATTTTTATAAATTTCCCTGGCTGAAATACTTAGTGGATGCACCAACGGTAGGAGTAGACTATCTAACACAGGTTACTTACAAACCAAACAAGCAACTGGAAGTTTATGCCCGTTATCGCAGTGAAACCAAATCAAAAAATTATAATCCTGATGAATTGATCTTATCTCCAGTGGTGGTAAAGCCAAGGCAAAATTTTCGTTCACAGATCAATTATAAACTCAATACTGAGTTAACTTTTCGCAATCGTATCGAGTTGGTTTGGTACGATCGCAAAGGCGGCGGTGCTCAGAATGGGTTTTTATCCTTTGTTGATTTTTTATATAAGCCAATGCTAAAAAAATATTCAGGGAATATCCGCCTGCAGTATTTTGAAACGGATGGTTACGATAGCCGCCTGTATGCTTATGAAAATGATGTATTGTACAGTTTTTCCATTCCTGTTTTTTATGATAAAGGCTATCGTTATTATTTAAACCTAAACTACGATTTTAGTAAGCAGCTAAGTTTATGGTTCAGGATTGCTCAAACAGTTTACAAAGACAAAAATACCGTGGGATCTGGTTTGGATGAAATCAAAGGCAACAAGAAAACAGAACTCAAGCTGCAGTTGCAATATTATTTTTAAGCCTTAACAAGTATTGTTTAGCCTTCCCGGTCATTGTTTTTTATATTTGCAGTTCTAAATATGGATCATGAGTAATCAAGTAGAAAATCCCAACCAGTTGAATATTGAAATTTCTGAAGAAATTTCTGAAGGTGAATATGCTAACCTGGCCATCATCACACACAGCCATGCAGAGTTTGTAATTGATTTTGTAAATGTGATGCCGGGCACTCCCAAAAGCAAGGTAAAAAGTCGCATTATACTAACGCCCTTTCATGCCAAGCGCTTCATGAAAGCCATGATTGAAAATGTAAAGAAGTTTGAAGCTGCCAATGGTACCATACAGGATATGGAGCAGATAGAAGTACCGTTTACATTTGGTGGGCCGGCAGCGCAGGCTTAAGGCTGTTTGAGGTTTGATTAAACTGATTACAAAGCCCCAGAGGGGCGGCATTTTGGTAGAATCGCAATCGGCTATATTAACAAGCCCTGTAGGGGCGACATTATATTTACATGCTTTATCATCGTCAAAAACTATGAATCAAAAAAATGTCGCATCGATGGCGCTCTGATTACATTCTGATCATCTGCTGCTACCAAAATATCGCCTCTAAGATCCTTGAACCTGCTTCACATCATCCCGTCGTCAGCAAAACTATAATAACCTTCTTCACTCACAATAATGTGGTCAAGCACTTCAATGTCTAAAAATCGAGCGGCTTCTTTTATTTTATGCGTGAGTTCCTGATCTGCACGGCTGGGTTTAAGATTGCCCGAAGGGTGATTATGACATAGCACAAGAGAGGTGGCTTCTACCTCCAATGCTTTTTTTAAAATAATTCTTGGATCTGCAACGGTGCCGGTGATGCCGCCGCGGCTGATGATTTCAAAATGTTTTACTTTATTGGCCTTGTTTAAAAACAATGCCCCAAACACTTCGTATCCAAAATCCTTGATCACCGTTCTGAGGTATTGGGCAATATCATAGCTGCTACGTATAACCGCTTTTTCTAAAATTTCTGCTGCATGCCTGCGGCGGCCCAGTTCAAGCGCTGCTGCAATCGTAACAGCTTTCGCTTCACCTATGCCTTTTACTTTTTTTAAATGGGTGACAGATACTTTACCCAGTTCATTTAAATTATCATGGCCCAGCTTTAAAATTTCTTTGGCAAGCTCTACCGCCGACTTTTCCTTGTGTCCATTGTTGATTAATATAGCAAGCAGCTCAGAATTACTAAGGGCTTCTACGCCTTTTGCCAGCAGTTTTTCCCTCGGCCGGTCGTCTGCTGCCCAGTTTTTTATAGAAGTGGAAGGTTTGTTGAAATTTTCCATTGAATAAATGTAAACATCAATTTTTAAATGATAGTTTTGCGGCATAATAATTACCAGCCCCTTAGCTATGTCAGTAATCCACAATGCAAAAATCTTTTCAGGTACAGGTTCAGAATATATTGCCAAAGAAATAGCCAAAAAATTTGGTGAACCTCTAGGAAAGGTAAATATCCAGCGCTTTAGTGATGGCGAAATTGGAGTAGAGTTCCAGGAAAGTATCCGTGGACAGTTTGTTTTTCTGGTACAGAGTACGTATGCACCCACAGATAATTTGATGGAATTGCTGCTGATGATTGATGCGGCCAAAAGAGCGTCTGCTTACAAAGTAATTGCTGTTATTCCTTACTACGGATATGCAAGGCAGGACAGGAAGGACAGACCAAGGGTGGCTATTGGTTCTAAATTGGTAGCTAATATGCTTACCGCTGCCGGCGCAGACAGGGTAGTAACCATGGATCTGCATGCACCGCAGATACAGGGCTATTTTGATATACCTGTTGATCACCTGGATTCTTCGGCAATTTTCATCCCATATATTGAGCGCCTCGGATTAGAAAATCTGACTTTTGCAGCACCGGATGTAGGCAGCGCTAACCGTATCAGGGAAGTGGCTACTTATTTTGAATGCGAAATGGTGATTTGTGATAAGCACCGCAAAAGAGCCAATGAAATTGCCAGCATGGTATTAATTGGAGACGTAACAGACAGGGATGTTGTACTGATTGATGACATTTGTGATACCGGTGGTACACTGGCAAAAAGTGCCGCTTTGATTAAAGAAAAGGGTGCAAGGAGTGTACGGGCTTTGTGTACTCACCCAGTGCTTAGCGGAAAAGCTTACGAAAATATCAGCAATAGCGTACTGGAAGAACTGGTGGTTTGTGATACCATTCCGGTAAAGCCGGGTTGTGATAAAATAAAAGTAGTTTCCATTGCGGAACTATTTGCTATTGCTATCAGGAACGCCCTTGAGAATAAGAGCATTAACAGTCTTTTCCTCAGAAGCAAGATGGCTAACAAAAAGTAAGATTTATTGCACCATCTTACAATTGATAAAATTTTTAAGGGCCTGCATTTCGCTAATTGAAAACCAAAACAGGCCTTTTATTTGTCTCTTGCCAGAAAATTGTTCATTTTACGCCATTCCCTACGGTTTTTCCCTTACCTTCGCCGCTCAAAAAATTTAAATAATGAAAACAATTACAATCGAAGGACAACTCAGGACCGAATATGGCAAATCAGCCACCCGCCAGCTTCGCCTTGAGGAGAAAGTGCCAGCTGTAATTTATGGGGGTGCAAAAGAAGTAAATTTCGCCGCTCCTGCAGCTGCATTCAAAAACCTGGTTTATACACCTGATTTTATGGTGGTAGAAGCTAAGGTAGATGGTCAATCTTACAAATGCGTATTGAAAGATCTTCAGTTTGAAAAAGTATCAGACAGGTTAATTCACGTTGATTTGCTGGAGTTGGTGGAAGACAAAAAAGTGACAGTTACGCTTCCTATCAAGTTTGTAGGAACGCCTGCTGGTGTAAAAGCTGGTGGTAAACTGGTTACTAAAATCAAAAGTCTTAAGGTAAAAGTATTACCAAAAGATTTGAGAGAGAATATTCAACTGGATCTTTCTAATCTTGAGCTAAACGGAAACATCCGTGTAGAAGATGTAAAAGCTCCTAACATGGAGATTATGAACTCTCCACGTATTCCTATCGCTTCTGTAACAATGACACGTCAGTTGAAGCAGGAAGAAGCTGCTGCTACTGCGCCTGCTGCTAAAGGTGCCGCACCTGCCAAGGCTGCTGCCCCTGCAAAAGCCGCTCCAGCTGCCGCTAAAAAATAATTACAGCCACAGTAACTAAAAAATGCCCTGGTTTCCACAGGGCATTTTTAATAAATGGAAAGTATAAGTTTTGATTACCTTTGGCAACCTAAAATTTTAATATGGGAATGGATAGAAATACGGTGATTGGTTTTGTGCTGATTGGGGTACTGATGATTGGGATGTTTTATTTTAACAGCAAGAGCAGCATGGCCTACCAGGCAGAGCAAAAGCGTATTGCTGATTCAATTGCTAAGGCGAATCCTAAACCTAAAGTAGATAGCGTAGCATTGGTTCGTGATTCTGTTACTGCTGAAACATTGCGTAAGTCTCAGGCTGCAGGTGGTTTTCAACACAGCCTCAACCAACCAGAACAGGAAGCAGTTTTAGAGAACAGCTTAATAAAAATTACTTTTACTAATAAAGGTGCTCAACCCAAATTTGTAGAATTAAAAACATACAAGGCATTTGATGGCTCCAATGTGGTGTTGCAAAAGGGAAGTTTCAATAAAATATCTTATCCCATCAATTCAAGCGATAAAAGATCAATTGAAACTGCTGACCTCACTTTTGATTCTGCAGTTATCACAAAAAATGCCGACAATAGCCAAAGCGTTAGTTTTAGCTTAAAAGACTCTACAGGAAAAGAAATTACACATCGCTACACACTTAAAAGTGATGATTACCTGCTGAACTTTGATATCGAGATGAAGGGCGCCAACGAATTGCTTACGCAAAACTCCATGAAACTGCTTTGGCAAACAGAAACGCCACAGGTAGAACACAACCAGTTGTACGAAAAACAGCAAACCCATGTTTGTTATCTCACAGATGGCAAATTTGATTTTGAATATTTGGGTAATTCAGGTAATGAAAAGAAGTTTGAAAACCCGGTAGACTGGGTAGCAATGAAACAACAGTTTTTTGCGGCAGCGTTGATAAACAAGAATAAGTTTCAGTCACCTGATATTAAATGGGTAGTTCCGGATACCAGCACACATGTATTGGCACAAACTACTGCTAATGTAAAGCTAAACGTGGCGATGAACGGCAGCAATGCTACAGTGCCGCTTCAATTGTATTACGGCCCAAGTGATTACAATGTGCTGAAGAAATACGATAACAAGATGGAAAATATGGTGCCTTATGGTTCAGGTGTTTTTGCTTTTGTAAAATACATCAACCGCCATATTCTGTTGCCTGTTTTTGATTTCCTTAGGCAGCATGTTGCCAGCATGGGTATTGTGATTTTGTTACTCACTTTATTCATCCGGTTGCTTACATCTCCTATCCTTTATAAAAGTTACTTAAGCGGAGCCAAAATGAAAGTGCTGAAACCGGAAGTGGATGCGCTAAAGGCAAAGTTTACAGATAAAAATGGTACGCTGGATCAGCAGGCATTTAGTATGGAGCAAATGAAGCTCTGGAAACAGGCGGGTGTTAGTCCATTTGGCGGATGCTTACCAGCTTTGCTGCAGATACCCATCTTTATGTCGCTGTATTATTTCTTTCAGTCTAATATTTCTTTAAGAGGTCAAAGCTTTTTGTGGGCAAAGGATTTAGCAGCTTATGATTCTATTTATAACCTGCCTTTCAATATTCCTTTTTATGGCGATCACGTTAGTTTGTTTACACTAACGGCTACGGCTACCAGCTTACTTATCTCTATTTATAGCATGAGTAATATGCAGGACAATAGTAATCCTGTGATGAAGTACATGCCATATATCTTCCCGATATTATTGTTAGGCGTTTTCAATAGTCTGCCTTCTGCGTTAACATGGTATTACACCGTTTCAAATACCATTACCTTAATCCTTCAGATTGTAATTCAGAAATACATTATCAACCATGATAAGATTTTAGCAGAAATAGAAGAAAATAAGAAGAAGCCAGTAAAACAAAGTAAACTCCAGGAAAGAATACAGGCCATGCAGGAAACCCAGAAAAAAATGCAGGAGCTAAAGAACAAGGGGCAGAAATAGTAAACGTATCGTTAAAAAAATAAGCAAAGGAGAGCAGTGATAATATCTTGCTCTCTTTTGTTTTGTTAGCACCTGTTGATTGCCGGTTGATTTACTATATTAGTGTCTTGATAGGAGAATAGAGGATTAACTTTTGAGAATTAGAATAGTCTAAAAAAGAAAAAGATGAAAAAATTTAAATGGTGTTTGCTGTTAGTGATGAGTTTTTCCATGTTACTGGCGAATGCCCAAAAAACAATATCTGAAGGAACATTAACCTATGATATTGCCTTTGAAAATGCTGGAAAGTCTAATGGTTTAAACGGTGCCACTGAAACCATCTATCTTAAAGGTGGTTATACCAGAATTGATATGACCAGTACGCTTGGCACTGAAAAAACCATTCATGATGCGAAGACTGGAAATGCTGTAATATTGAAAGAATACAGTGGCCAGAAATTGATGATAACACTCACCAAACAAAACTGGCTGGATAGGAACCAGGCAAATGATGGTATTGTATTTAATAACGAAGCAGATACAAAACAGATACTGGGGTATAACTGTAATAAAGCAACGGCAAAGTTGCAGGATGGATCAACAATGACGGTTTATTATACAAAAGATGTAAACGTGATGAACAAAGACTATAAACCCGTCTTCAAAAATTTACCCGGTTTGCCGCTGCAGTATGAGTTTGAAAAAAATAAAATCAAGTTTGTATACACAGCTACCAAGATTGATCTTACCGCAGTACCCGTTTCCCGGTTTGACTTTCCTAAAGCTGGCTACCGTGTAATGACTTACGAAGAAAGTCAATCTGCAAAAAAAGATTTATAATATATTAAGGCGGGAAAAAGAAATGCTATATTCTTCTTTCCGCCTTTACTTTCTTCCTGTAATACTAGCACTTACTGCATTTCAGCAAAGTACTTATGGAAGTAAGGTATTGTTTCAATGCCCTTATAAAAATTCTCTAAGTTAAATTTCTCATTCGGACTATGCAGGTTATCGCTGTCTAAGCCAAAGCCCATAAATACGATTTTTACTCCCAGTTCTTTTTCAAACAATGCACAGATAGGAATGCTTCCACCACCACGTACGGGGATTGGAGCCTTGCCAAAAGTAGCTTGTACGGCCTGTGCTGCAGCCTTGTAAGCAGCACTGTCAATCGGTGTCATGTATGGTTCGCCGCCATGGTGCTCAAATGCACGAACACTTACACAGGCGGGTGCAATCTTTTTAAAATGATCCAGCAGTAAAGCAGTTATTTTTTCTGATGATTGATTGGGAACCAGCCTCGCAGAAATCTTTGCTGTAGCCTTGCTTGGCAAAACTGTTTTGGCACCTTCCCCCTGGTAACCGCCCCAGATGCCATTTAATTCAAGTGTGGGCCTGATGCCGGTTCTTTCATTGGTAGTAAATCCTTTCTCACCCCATAATTCTTTCACGCCTAAATCATCTTTGTATTCCTGTTCATTGTAAGGAGCAGCAGCCATTAATTTTCTTTCTTCAGCGGTTGCTTCCACCACATCATCATAAAATCCTGGAATGGTAATATGATTGTTCTCATCATGGCAGCTTGCAATCATTTGTGCCAGGATAGTGATTGGATTGGCCACAGCTCCGCCATACACACCGCTATGTAAATCACGGTTAGCAGCGGTCACTTCTACCTCAATGTAACTTAAGCCTCTTACGCCGGTATCAATGCTGGGATTTTCCATGCTCAGCATAGCAGTATCACTAATCAAAATACAATCTGACTTAAGCAGTTCTTTGTGTGATGCAACAAACTTTGCCAAATTAGGAGAGCCTACTTCCTCTTCTCCTTCAATACAAAATTTTATGTTGGTGGTAAGCGTATTGGTTTGATTCATCATCTCCAATGCTTTCACATGCATGTAAAACTGTCCTTTGTCGTCGCAGCTACCTCTTGCAAAAATTTTTCCATCAATAATTACCGGCTCAAAGGGCCCACTGTTCCAGAGTTCCAGCGGATCTGCCGGTTGCACATCATAGTGGCCATACACTAACACAGTTGGTTTTGCAGGATCAATAATCTTTTCAGCATACACTACCGGGTGTCCTTCTGTTGGATAGATTTCGGCTTTGTCTACGCCCGCTTCTATCAATCTTTGCTTTACTGCTTCGGCACAGGCAAGCATGTCCTCTTTGTTTTCACTCTTAGCGCTTATGCTTGGTATTCTAAGCAACTGAAGCAGTTCATCTAAAAAACGGTCTTTGTTTTTTTCCTGGTAATCTTTCCAAACTTGCATGATAAAATATTTTGTTGATGGATATAAAGAGCAGATAAAATTACGTGATTTTAAGAGCTGATTTTTTACTTCTTTATAAATGCAAAAAGAATGATAAAATCAAAAAAATATTTTGGCTTTATACTTTCAGGGAGTTTAAATTTGCGCCAGATTGATTGCCAATTTATCAGCCTTTGTTTAAGTTGTACAGTAGTTTTTTGGTACTTCTTCTTCAAAGGCTGAGTCTATTTAAAGCCGTCATAAATTTTTCTATCTTTAAACAAACCTTAAAGCAATGGACAATCCCAAATTTTATCTATACCTGGTAGATGTATTTTTTTCTATAACAATATGCGTGGGTGCTGCTCTCTTAATATGGTGGGGTGTGAGTAATAGTGAATACCAAAGTTTAACCGGTTCTATTTGGTTACTACTGCTTTATTTTCCATTAGTGTTGTTTGGCGCATTTGGATTGGCTTTTGTATTTGCCTCAAACAAAGATGAATCCAGGGAACGTATTGCTATTTATGCAGCCACCGCAAATATTACCATCGGACTTGTTTCAATATTAAGCCTTTTGCCACTTACAAAAACTACAGAGTGGCCACTGCTTATAGGTTCACAGATAGCCACTCTAATTGGTTTGATTATTTATATAAAAATTTTTAGAAGCTAAATGTAGCTAACCGTTAAATGCTTCCAAATCTTTCAGACACTGCATTCCAGTTCACTACTTTCCAGAAGTTATCAATATACTCTGGTCTGCGGTTTTGATACTTTAAATAGTAAGCATGTTCCCATACATCCAGGCCCAGCAACGGTGTGCCTTTTACTTCCGCAATATCCATTAGTGGATTATCCTGGTTAGGTGTAGAACTGATCTTTAAATTACCTGAGCCATCAACTAATAACCAAGCCCATCCACTTCCAAACCTTGTTTTGGCGGCTTCGTTAAACTGCTTTTTAAATTCATCCATGCTGCCAAATGCTTTATTGATAGCAGCAGTTAATTTATCTGATGGATTGCCACTTTTATCTGCAGGAGCAAGGCTTTTCCAGAATAGCTCATGGTTATAATGCCCGCCACCGTTATTACGCATTTTGGCAGAATATTTTGAAACCTGTGCCAAAATTTTTTCTAACCCACCACTTGCATCTGCCTTTTCTGCTGTTACAGCTTCTTTTAAATTTTTGCTGTAGGCAGTCGCATGTTTGTTGTAATGAATATCCATTGTCATTGCATCAATAGATGGTTCCAGTGCATTGTATGCATACGCTAATGGCGTTTGATCAAGACCAATAATGTTATTAGCTGTATGTAACACACGAGCATCACCGGTTACTTTAGCTAATGCAGGTGCAGCCAACGCAGTTCCAATACCAGCCATCGCTGTGTGTGCAATAAATTTTCGGCGGGAAGTTTTTTTCATAATAAAAGATTGTATAGATAAATGTAGTCAAACTATTTTGAACGCCTCAGCCTGTTAACAATTGGTAATGAAGCATTCCTGATTCTTTTAAATGCCCGGTAATAAAATTCCTTATTGAAAAGCTGAGAATCATGCATTGCTTTATAAGTGAGGAAAATGCCAATGGGCACTAAAACAAATATGGCAAGCCACATACCAAACACCACCGAAGTAACATTTTCCTTCGCAAATTTTTCTCCAAAAATGT
>CAZDHQ010000029.1:0-14361 GCA_964505135.1 uncultured Ferruginibacter sp. | reverse complement strand
GAACGGTGAAGTAGTAGCCTTTTTCATTCAGTTGCATATTTGCATTCCATAAGCCGATAATGAATGCTGCTATGCCTACAATGAGTGCTGCCCATGATGCAGTAATGAATGCGGATGAAGGTTGGTAAACTTGTTTTTGTTCCATAATTTATTTTTTATGAAACAAAACTATCCGGCAGCTAACAGTTGATTTTTGACTTTGGTCAAAAAAGAGAAAATGGATCGTTAAATCCTGCTGCGTATGCGGCTAAGTGTTTCCTGGCTAATGCCGAGATAAGAAGCGATATTGCCTAATGACACTCTTTCTAAAATATGCGGTGATTGTTCAAGTACTTGTTCATAGCGCTCTTTGGCAGATTTAAATTGTGCATTCACATATCTTTCTTCCAGGCGGATATAATATTTTTCATACGCAATTCTTACCAATCTTTCTATTTCGTGGTAATCATTGTATAGGTTCTCCAGATCTGGTTTAGCTATGCGCCAAAGTATACAGTCTTCCAGCAATTGTATATTCTCTACCGAAGCCTGGCCTGTTATGAAGCTATGAAAGGAAGTGACAAAATCATTTTCAAAACCAAACCAGTGTGTGATTTCTTTTCCATCAAGGATATAAAACCCTCTCACAGCACCTTGTTCTAAAAAGTACAAATGCCTGCAAATGCTGCCTTCTCTTAACAGCAGCTCGTTCTTATCCAGCATTATTTTTTCAAAGCAATTTTCCAGCGCATTTTTTGCAGCTGCAGATAAATGATAGTATTTATTGATGGAGGTTAAAAGGTGCTGCATGTGAGGACTAAGCGACTATATAAACTTTTTTATACTCATCATCATGCCCAGGTGCAGACCTTCATGGTAGTTGTTAAACTCAAATGCATCGGTTAGATTAGCCAGGTGAAAACCAGTTCCGGTAGTACGTTCAGTAAAAGAAACAAATTTGCCATCATTGAAATCAGCTTTGGTTTTTTCAATTAATGATGTCAGTAGATATTTTAATTCATCTGCTTCTGATTGATCAACCGGTTTGGTGGGTTTAGTGCCTGGTTTATACAGATCAAATAAACTGGGAGATATATGCATTTCTAAACCAGAGAGCCGATATATTAAAGATTGCTGTGCCGCTATTACATGACCGATATTCCAAATCACATTATTATTGAAGCCTGAGGGAATAGTGTTGAGCTGTTCTAATGAATATTGATCAAAGAAACCAGTATAGAGTTTTCTGCTTGTTTCCCAGGTGTTGAAAATAGCGTTGGTCATATTATTTTTTTAAGGAGGTAAAACTACATTTAATTTTTACTGGTTAACACGATGTTTTCAATCAGTTATTTATTGCGTATGATATCATTAAAAATCTTAACTTGTATCATCCAAAATAAACCAATATGCCCATTTACATGGATGTGCACATTGTGCCCGGCGTAAAGGCACTTGAAGTAGCGCAGGCTCATTACCTGGATTTAAAGCACCAGGAAGAATTTGGCTGCAAGTGTATGACCTATTGGTTAGATGAAACCAAAGAAAGTATTTTTTGCCTGGTGGAAGCGCCGAATAAAGAAGCAGTGGTTTCTATGCACAACAAATCTCACGGATTGATTCCAAGCAGGATTATTGAAGTGCAAAGCAACCTGGTAGAGTCTTTCCTGGGCAGGATATATGATCCTGCTGATGCGGCTGTTACCGAAGATGGTTTGAAGGTTTTTAGTGATCCGTCCTATCGTATAGTGATGGTAACAAAAAGTATTGACCGTGTTTTATTAAAACATCAATTAGGTGTTGTAAAGGCTGCTGAATTATTGAGCCAGCAAAATTTATTGATAAGAGCTCATCTGCAGCAATTGGGTGGAAGAGAAGTGGAACATCCCGGAAGTAATTTTATTGCATCTTTTAACTCTGCTTCCAGGGCATTGCATTGTGCATTGGCAATAACAGAGGCGATACAAGAAGCCGGTGGTAAAGCAACTGGTTTTAAAATCGGTATACATGCTGGCGAACCCATTGAAAAAAGCGAACAGTTGTTTGGTGATGCTTTAAAGATGGCTAGTAGTATTTGCACAGTGGCTGGAGACTTACAGGTAGCCATTACCGGAGTTATAAAAGAGTTGGTTGCAAAAGATATTATAGCCAATAAAAGAAATGCAGTGTTTTCGCTTAGCGCAGCAGATGAAACACTGCTCCACTGTTTGTATGAACAACTGGAAGCCAACTGGCGGGAGCCAGAATTTAGTTTAGAAAATTACTGCCAGGCAATGGCTATGAGCCAGTCTCAATTGTATAGGAAAACCATTTCTCTCACAGGGCTTTCCCCTAATGTTCTGCTGAAAGATTTTCGCCTTGAAAAAGCAAAAGAACTAATGCAGAAAAAGCATTATAGTATTGCACAGGTAACATTTGAATCCGGTTTTTCAAGTCCCTCCTATTTTACCAAGTGTTTTAAAAATAAATATGGCCTGCTGCCACATGCTTACCTCGACCTGGTAAACGAATCATAATATCGCTGACAAAATTTTACCATTCTTTGCATGATTTCTACCATGCTTCCTGCTATTGATTGAATGATTTGTTATAGTATTACGCCTATTGGCGAAATTATCTTTGGTCATCATTTTCACCTACTAAAAAAATTGTTATGACCAAACAACTTACTATTTTCTTTGCCATCATCTTTTTGGGAATGGCTACTGCAAGTGCGCAAACAACTAACACTGCAACAACTTCCACAAATCAAAACAACAAAACAATGAAAACTTTCCTGATCGAAAGAGACATTCCTGGTGCAGGAGCTCTTACACCAGAACAGCTAAAAGGTATTTCGCAAAAGTCATGCTCGGTATTGAATCAAATGGGCCCCTCCATTGAGTGGGTGCAAAGCTATGTAGCAGGCAACAAAATTTATTGTGTGTACCGGGCAGAAAGTGCAGAGTTGATAAAAGAACATGCACAAAAAGGTGGCTTTCCAGCCAATGTAATTACAGAAGTGGCAAACATCATTAGTCCGGCTACCGCTAAAAACTAAGGTTCAATCAATCGAAAGAATACGGCCTGTTGAAAAACGGGCTGTATTTTTTTATACCAATCATCTCACGCCTCCGTTCAAATGTTAAAATTTTCATAACACCTTGTTTTTCTTCCAACGCTTTTTACATAGTGAGGGGTATCTCTTACAACCGCATTAAAAGCGGCATTTGTAAACGATAAAAAACATTTGTATGAAGCAGTTATTTAAAACAATCTCTTTGGCAATAATAGTTGCCTTTAACCTGGTGGCCTGCAGTAAAGTGCCACCACCTAGTAATCCAACACCTGGCCCAGGCGATACGCCCGCTTCCTCCCGTATATTCAGGCTGGTAATGGATTCCTTGCCAGGCATAGCCAATGAACCTGTGGCTAACCTCTTTGCCCAGCTTGAAATTAGAGATGATAAAAATGTAGTGGTAAAGAGTAACCAGTTACTGGCTATCAATTTTCAGCAGGGTTTTAAAAGTGAAACCATGGAGTTGCCTGCAGGTAATTACAAAATCAGCAAACTACTGCTGCAAACCGGTACGGGGAAAATACTGTATGCGGTACCGCTAGCAGGTTCAGTAAAAGCTGTTTTGGTAAAAAGACCGTTGGGGTATAGCATTAAAATTCCTAATGCTGTTACACTGGATGTGGCTGCTGATTTTCTTAAAATTTTGCCTGGCGATAAAGCGACCGATTTTGGCTACGATGCTGAGACATTTCCTGCACCGCTGGAAGAAGATCAGCAAATAAGCATCCGTATTAAAACTTCCATTAAAATAGGAGATGTATTGTACGATAGTATTCCTTCAACACTTATTTACCGCAGCTGGGATGCAAAGAATGATTTTAAAGTACGCATCATTCATTTAAACGCAGGTGTTAACTCAATTGCGCTTGACAAGAATGCAGAGCGCCATGAATTTATTGTAAGAAAGTGGAATAAAGATTACACACGTACTATCAGCAAAACTGAACTGCGTAACGAAGCACTATACATATTTGGTGAAGAGAAAGAGGCGAAATTGCTAAAGAATGAACTGGTATATTTATTAGTGAACGATTATTATAAAGCTGATACCAAAAACAGTTATTACTACAACGATAAAAAACAACTCAGCCGTATTGAGTATTTCCGTAAACGTGAAGTGACCGGTGCTCCTTATATAGCCATGAAGGAAGAGTTTGTGTATAGCAACGGCAAAGCAGAACGAATTAATCGCTTTGATGAAAACAGCATTAGCACAGGTTTTACCTCATTCGATTACGATGGTAATGGTAAGGTAAGCCGAATAACAGAACAAGATCGGGATATAATTAGATATGCTACCGTTGTTTATCATCCTACCAATGCAGATGGTTTTAATGAAGTTAATTTAAGCTACGGCTATTCTCACATTGCAAATAAAATGGAGTACTACCAGCGGTTTCTAAATGGCAACCTGGTATCGGATAATACCAAGGATGTTATTGACAATACAGAAAATGCGGTATATGTTTATGATGACAATATTAATCCTTACATACACATGGGATGGCCTAACTTGTTTTTATCAAACAGTTCAAAGAATAATATGATATCTCAACAACGCTCTTACTATGGAAGCTATCCTGCAAACCTGGTGTATAGTTTTGAGTACAAGTATGATGAGGAAGGTTACCCAATTGAACTTGTTCGCCGTTACAAATCTTATAAAACCGGTCAGCACCTGTTTACTACCAAGACTGTATACACTTACTAATACAGAAACTGATTTATTATTTTCAAATCAACATTATGAAAAAGAAATATTTGTACCTGGCACTGCTGTTCCTCTCTTCCTGCACAGCAGCAAAAATTTCGGTACCTGATCAATTTGCTTCACAAGCAACCCGTTTACCGGTGAAGGGTTTAAACGGTTGGATGATCAACCAGCGTTTGCAGTTTGGCAATTACAGTACATCCACTATTAAACGTGGTTGGGACTTTTCAGGGGCTTTGCAATACAGCAAACTGAGTCTTGACCCACAAACCATGCTGCTGCGTGTGCTCAATGTAGATACAGATGTACGCAAGCTGAAAGAAAAAAATAAGTTCCAGTACACACTGGAAGATGGTAAACTGGAAGCAGAAATATTTGCTACGGAGCAATTCAGGGAAGATCAATTAGTATTCAAGAGTAATAATCCATTTATCGGCAATGTAAATGCTACAAAAAAATATGAGTATGCATTTACTGCAGCCATATTGCCGGCGATTAAGAATAATAGTGAACCATGGTCAGTAGTATTAATGAATCGCTATGATGCATCGCAGCAGCGTGGTTTATTAAGCAGGCCGTATGTAGAAGAGGAGGGCTATGCTACCAATGGAAAAGAAACCATCGCCATTCGGCCCCTTCGTTTAGATAAAGTAACTACCAAAGGAGGAAAGCAAACAAAAGTAGTGGGCGGGCCATTACTAAGTGGTTATGAAATGAGCTGGGATGGCGGCGTGGTAGCCATTGTAGATATATTGGATAACAGCCTTTGGATGGCGAACAATTTAGATGCAGGCGATAGGCTCATTGTTTCATCCGTTGCCAGTTCCATTTTATTAAAGAGAAAGCAGGATGTGGAGAAGGAGAGGCAAGATTGATTGCTAATGACGGATTTGTTGATGTCTGATTTCTGATGTAGGATGTCTGATGTAAGATAAAAGACAGCCGCAAGTTTTTAATCGGCTATTGTCCCGATAGTCGTCGGGAGAACATTGAGCATTGAAAATTTAGAAAGTAGCATACATGCCAGGATTTTTTCAACATTGACAATTGACCATTCACCACTGACAACTCACCATTGTTAGACACTACTTACGATATTGACCAATTAGTAGCCGATTGCAAAAGCAACAATCGCAGAGCGCAGGAGCAACTGTACCGGCAGTTTTATGACTGTGCCATCACAATTGCCCTGCGTTATTCAAGAGATGAAGCAGATGCAGCGGATATCATGAGCAGGGCCTTTGTAAAGATCTTTAAAAGCATGCACAGCTTTGACCGCAGTAAAGGCAGCCTGCAAACCTGGATCAAAAAAATTGTGATGAATGAAGGGCTTGATCACCTGAAATCAAGAGAACGCTTTAGCAAGGACATGGAACTGGAAACCGTTCCCGAGCCTCAAATCAGTAATGCTGTTTTAGAAACCATGGGAGCTGATGAGAGTATGAAACTCATTCATCAATTGCCACCCACTACCCATGCCGTTTTTGTGCTCTATGCTGTAGAAGGCTATACACACCGGGAAATAGCCGAACAGTTAGGTATCAGTGAAGGCACTTCCAAATGGTACTTAAGCGAAGCCCGGAAAACTTTACAACAACAAGTAAGCCGATACACAAGCGGATGAACGAAAGAGCCACATACGAATTAACCATCGCCGAAAAGCTGGAGCAACTAAAAGCTCCACAGCTGGTAGACAGCATCTGGGCCAGGATTGAAGCACAGCTCGATCTTGATATGCCTACAGATGATGGTCCTTCCAATCCGCCTGCACCACCTACAGCAGGGCCTGGAAAATGGATTGGCGCTGGTATACTTGGGCTTATCCTTTTATTTTTTGCATATCAATTTATTAATAACAAACAACAACCTGCACCAGCCAAACAGCCTGTAATAGAAACGCCAGCCAGCAATTCCACCACAGAACAAACAGCACAGCCACCACCCAATAATACAGCAGTACCTGTACAGCAGCCCGTTAGGAATAAGGCAGCAAACGGTGATGTAATCAATAAGCCTGATAGCAGCAACAATATTTTGCCGCAACCGCTTGTTTTACCGGCGCAGGATAATGTGGCTGGTAATGATGAAGTATTACCTGCAGCGCCGCTGAATAACGTGCCGCCTGTTGCTGCACCCGATACTATCCCTAAAAAAACCAGGGGTGTAAAAGGTATTAACAACGATGATTATCGTATTGTGCCAAAGAAGGATAGCAACTAACTCATACTAACGGGTAGGTGTAAACGCAGCTATAAACCGTTCTGGCCGAACAACCGGTTTGTTCCCGAAACCAGCTGCAAAAAAAATCTGGATCCCCGGGCTGCATAGCGCTCTGTTTCCCCGTCTTGTTAAAAAAACAACATCATGAAAAAATTACTCTTTAGCCTTCTATGCATTATTGTATTTGCATCCTGCCAAAAAAGTTTAACCGTCGATATCACTGCCGGCACAAAACTTTCATCTACAGAAGCTTTTTTAAAAAAGTACGAAGCGCCATTGCAAACCTATAGTATTAACAGCGCCACGGGTGGAAGCTTTACTACTGCACAGGGGACCAAGGTAATCGTTCCTTCAAACGCTTTTGTAAAGCTCGCCGACAATAGCCCCGTGAGTGGAAACATCACCATTAAGTTCAGGGATATCTATAAGAAAAGTGACATGCTGCTTTCAAGAATGCCCACCACCACTGCGGATCGCCAGTTATTAAAATCAGGCGGAGAGTTTTTTATTAAAGCCAGTTTAAATGATGTGCCGCTCCAGTTGGCTCCCGGTAAAATTATTGATGTGGAACAACCAGTAGAACTAACAGGAGAACTGGATGATGGACAAATGGCCTTTGCAATTGCAGATACTGTCAGTTTAGATTCAGCGATAGTACCGAATAATGCTGGATGGGTGCAAACGAACTGGGGCAGTGTAGGAAGCTCTTCGTTGAATTATATATACAGTCTTTATCAGTTTAGTTCGTCTCCTGATTCAGGCACCTGGTGCAACAGCGATAATCCATATTACTTTGGTAATATTTCACAGACCAGGCTTACGCTAAAACCAACCGTTGATGCCTCGCAATATTATATGGATGTTTTCCTTCTCCTTAAGAATGTGGCAGCCATGGTGCATGTTTATTGGGATGGCAATGCATACCAATATGATTATGCTCCAGCTGGCTTTGATTGTACCATGGTGGCTATTGCAGTAAAAGATGGAAAATTATATTCTTCTTTTAAACCCATCACCATTACGCAAAACCTAACTGTTGACTTTACCATAGAGGAGACTACGGAGAATGAATTATTGACCCAGATAAAGGCCCTGGACTAATTTATGATCGGTTACGGAAAATAATGAACTCCCAATAATCTGGATCCTGCCTGTCTTTCAATCGTCTGTATTGGCAAACCATTGAAGGGCAGGCTTATTTATATCACTCATATGGGCAGCCAGGTAGTTAATTTATAGTTACCGATTTAATTTATTTTAAATACAGCTTCAGGAAATTTATCTTTACAGCCTATCTATAAACAAAGATGAATAACCAACCAGATAAGCTGCTGTTTACACCAGGACCACTTACCACCAGCCACACCGTTAAAGAAGCCATGCTTCGGGATTTTGGATCAAGAGACAAGATCTTTATTGAAAAAGTATTGTTTATCAGGGACCGCTTACTGGATGCAGCAGGCGAATCCAAACAAACCGGTTACGAAACTGTGATCATGCAGGGCTCTGGTACCTTCGGTATCGAGTCTGTGATCTCTTCTGCATTGCCTGCTAATGGTCATTTGCTCATCATCATCAATGGTGTGTATGGCGAAAGAATTGCTAAGATGGCAGCGGTGCATCATATTGCACATACCAAACTGGTGTTTGCCGAAAATGAAATACCGGATTTAGCAAGGGTTAAAAAAGAACTGGAAGAAAACAAAGCCATCACCCATGTGGCAATGATACATTGTGAAACCACTACGGGTATCATCAACCCAATTGAAGCAGTGGGTAAGTTATGTGCAGCATACCATAAAACTTATATCGTGGATGCGATGAGCAGCTTTGGTGCTTATCCAATCCAGTTAAGCAACTGCAATATTGATTACCTCATTTCATCTTCCAATAAATGTATTGAAGGTGTGCCGGGCTTTTCTTTTATCATCGCCAAAAAAGATGCATTGGTAAGTTGTGAAGGGCAGGCACGCAGTCTATCACTTGATTTATATGCTCAATGGCAGGGGCTTGAAAATGATGGCCAGTTCCGTTTTACGCCACCCACGCATTCTTTGCTGGCTTTTGCACAGGCACTGGAAGAACTGGAACAGGAGGGAGGTGTAGCAGGCAGAGCAAAGCGCTACAAGAAAAATTATGATACGCTTTCTGCAGGCATGAAGGAGCTTGGTTTTATCGAATATTTGGAGCCAACCAACAGGGGATACATCATCACCTGCTTTCATTATCCTACACATCCAAAATTTAATTTCAAAGATTTTTATACAGCATTAAGTGATCGTGGATTTGTAATCTATCCCGGCAAACTGAGTAAGGTAGATTGTTTCAGGATTGGTAATATCGGCAGAATTACAGACAATGACATCACCAACCTGCTGCAGGCAATTAAAGAAATAGTGGCAAGCTGGGGATAATACGGCTTGCGAAAAATATAATAACATCTTCAATTTTTTATTATGACGAAACTGGTAGTATTTGATATGGCAGGCACCACAGTAGACGAACAAAACGTGGTGTACAAAACATTGCAAAAAGCAATCAATCATGGTGGTATTCCTGTTACGCTGGAGCAGGTATTAGACCTTTGTGCAGGTAAAGAAAAAAAGACCGCTATCATTGATATATTGGCAAAGCATGCACCTGGCCAGTCTGATGAAACCATCGAAAGCATGTTCCAGTATTTTTTAAAGGAACTAAAAGCAGCTTATGATGACCTGGATGTAATTCCAATTAAAGGTGCAGAAGAAGTATTTGCTGCACTCAAATCAAATGGTATTAAAGTGGTATTGAACACTGGTTATAATGGTGAAACTGCCAATAAGCTGGTGAATAAATTAGGCTGGAAAAAAGGAGAGCAGTACGATGAACTGGTAACAGCATCTGACGTAGCAAAGGCCCGGCCGGAGCCTGATATGATTTTGCATGCAATGAAACTAACCGGTGTCAATAATGCAGCAGAAGTGGTAAAAATTGGTGACTCAGGCATTGATGTGATTGAAGGGAAAAATGCAGGTTGTGGTATCACCGTTGGTATTACTACCGGCGCACAAACAAAAGAACAAATTGCAGAAGCCAATCCCAATTTTATAGTGGATGATTTGAAAGAATTATTGGGTGTAGTGGGAATCAATTAGTGGTAATAGCTCAATTAAGTGAATATAGTACCGGGTTGCCAATCTTCTACAGGTTGGCAACCCTTTTTTATTGTTACCTCAATATTACTTAACAAGTCATTAATCAGTGTACAGTAAAAATCAAGTGATTTTTACCGGATGAAAAAATCAGTTCCGTTTTTGTTGCTGCTGCTTACCGCTGCCTGTAAAAAATCAAGTCCTGTTCAGACAGATACTAATACCTGCGATCCGCAGATTAGTTATGCTGGTAAAGTCAAATCAATTTTTGTCAACAACTGCACCGCATCCGGCTGTCATGATGGGAATGATCTTCCTTCGCTGGCAGATTACCTGGTGGCAAGAGATGCATCAGCTCAAATAAGAACAGCCGTAAAAAATGGTGTAATGCCCATGAATGGAACATTGTCTTCAGCAGATAAGGCTGCCATCATTTGCTGGATTGATAGTGGTTCAAAAAATAACTGAATACTCTCTTAATTAAACCAAACTGCATATCCTTTCTTCCTCAGTTCCAAGGCCAGCTTTGCTTCTGCTTTCAAAGCTTGCTGTCTGGTCATGGGTTTTGTATTCAAATGTTCATATAAACTGGGACGAAGATAGCTGCCGTATTTTTCTACAATGCTGGCGGCAAGTTTGTGTCCCTTTTTATTTCTGTAACCAGTTTTGTGTTGCTGTAATCTTTCTTGTGGTGTTTTGCTTGTCATGCCTACATACAAACATTCCAGTACGCCATTAAACTGCGGATTGGCGGCCCTGAACCGGGCATCCTCGGTAAATACCCGTTTGGATAATTCAACTACATACACTTTATACACTGCTGCAGGCATTTGTTGTTTTATGCGAGTTAAGGTGATGAAGAAATAATATGCTGGCTATTGTTTTAATAACTAACTTAACAGAACAATCTGCTCCCGCCGAAAATTTTTCTCAAATTAGTTACCAATAAAATTATTGTTATGCAAGAAACAAATGAAACGACTGCAGGCGTAGCCGCCGATACACGCCTGGCTGCAAAAAGTTATGCTGCAATGGCAGTGGCTGAAAATTTAGTGTCATGGGATTTTACCCGTAGAAGCCCAAGACCGCATGATGTGCTGGTGGAGATTTTATACTGTGGTGTATGCCACACCGATATTCATTTTGTAAGGAATGATTTTGGCATGTCAACCTTCCCGTTAGTGCCGGGGCATGAGATTGTGGGCAAAGTAAAAGAGGCGGGCAGTGCAGTAAAAAAATTCAAAGTAGGTGATACAGTTGGTATTGGTTGCCTGGTAGATTCCTGCAGGGAATGTGACAACTGTAAACACCACCTGGAACAATACTGCCTCAATGGTGCCACGTACACGTATGGTGCACCTGAAAGGCATGGTGATGGCATGACTTACGGTGGCTATTCTAACATGATCACCTGTGATGAAGATTTTGTTTTGAAAGTAGATGATTCATTGCCGCTGGAAAAAGTGGCACCCTTACTTTGTGCAGGCATTACCACTTATTCTCCTTTACGTAGCTGGAACATCAAGGCAGGACAAAGAGTGGCGGTATTAGGTCTTGGAGGACTTGGGCACATGGGCGTAAAGTTTGCAGTAGCTATGGGTGCAGAGGTTACGGTGTTAAGTACTTCTCCATCCAAAGAAGCAGATGCAAAAAAATTAGGCGCTCATAAGTTTGTTGTTACCAAAGATGAAGCACAGGTACAAAGTGTACAGGGCTATTTTGATTTTATCTTAGATACTGTTTCCGCTGAGCATGATTATAATTTTTACCTGGCCATGCTGAGAACAAAGGGAGTAATGGTTTGCGTAGGCCTGCCACCTACACCGATACAAACACCCGCAGCCAATTTGATCTTCCAGGGTAAAAGTATTGCTGGTTCTTTAATCGGTGGCATTGCAGAAACACAGGAAATGCTTGACTATTGCGCTGCCAATAATATCACATCGGATGTGGAAGTAATTGACATCAGCTATATCAACAAAGCCTATGAAAGAATGGAAAAGAGTGATGTGAAGTATCGCTTTGTAATTGATATGGCAACATTATAAGTAATCTAAATTTCATTTTGAAACAAAGGGTTCGTGTAAACGAGCCCTTTGTTATTGTATTAATATGTGGTATTGATCCCATACATAATTGACATGGCTCAAAATTTTTTAGAAGATTTGAACCTGCTAACAGTGTACTTTGCACTTGCTATGAGTAAAAAAAACTTGTTTACAATTATCTTGATTGCAGCTTTATTCTTGAGTGCATGTTCAGGTAAAATTGATCCATACAAGCCAGATGATAATCCAGCACCCAAAGCAATAGACGGTTATAGCTTAGTATGGCATGATGAGTTTAACAATGAGGACGGGCCTGATAAAAACAGTTGGCAATTTGAACATGGCTTTGTTCGCAATGAAGAACTACAGTGGTACAAAGAAGACAATGCTACCTGCGAAAATGGGGTGCTGCTAATAAAAGGAATTAGAGATACGATATTAAATGATCAGTTTGATAGTTCAAGCAAAGATTGGAGGAAGAACCGTCAATATGCAGGCTATTCATCCGCTTCTATCAATACAGCGAAAAGTCATGCATGGTTATTTGGCCGTTTTGAAATAAGAGCAAGGATTGACACTGCAAAAGGTTCATGGCCTGCCATCTGGACATTGGGGTTAAACGAAGAGTGGCCGAAGAATGGCGAGATTGATATCATGGAATTTTATCGTGTAAAAGATGAGCCAAGTATCCTTGCAAATGTCGCTTGGGGTACCAATCAGCAATACGTGGCTAAATGGAATACACATATTTCACCTTTGTCAAGATTTACAAAACAGGACAGCAACTGGGTAAAAAAATTTCATATATGGCGCATGGACTGGACAGCCGATTCAATTAAATTGTATTTAGATACTACGCTCATGAACACAATGGCATTGGCAAAAACAATGAATGCAGATGGCAGTAATCCATTTACCAAACCGCAATATATCTTATTGAATTTAGCGCTGGGAGGCAATGGTGGTGATCCTGCAAATACAGAAATGCCGATAAAGTATGAAGTGGATTATGTAAGGGTGTATCAAAAGAAGTGAGCGCACAAGCCTGGAAGTTTTTAAAGATGAATAGAGCAAGGCAAATGGGATAGGTAAATGGAAGCCGATGCAATCATGGATCAGTAGAAACTTTCAGTTACCTGGTGCCATCATTTGGTAGAAATGAAATATTGCATTATCCGCCAGAAGCTCTCGTAAGAACAGGCGCTTTCTTATATCAAACTACTATCCATTTGTTAACAGTTTTTTGCTATTAATCCATCCAATGCAATCTTATTAACTTGTGCACTCATTGATTATTGATACAACCTGCTGTCTTGAAAAAGCATCTTTTCTTTCTGCTCTTATCTATTGCTCCATTTATTTGTATGGCGCAAGCTGATAATGAAATACAGGTATATGCATCACCAATCACTCCCAAAGCGGTTACATTGTTTGAACTGCATTCTAACTATACTTTTAACGGCGTAAAGAAATTAGCTGATCCAAAACAGGCCAGGTGGATAGAAGAAACATTGGAGATTACAAGAGGGCTTGGTAAAAATTTTGAATTGGGATTTTACACATTCACCGGCATATCACCTACAGGTAAGTTTGAATTTTTAGGCAACCATATCCGCCCCCGTTATACATTTAATATGCCTGCTAATTCTAAATATGGAACAAGCATTTCTTTAGAGCTCGGCTATATAAGACCTGATGTGTTATCGCCATTTGTGATGGATGGAGAACTGAGGCCCATCATTGATCGTACTATCAATAATTTCTATTTTTCCTTTAATCCCAATATTGCTTTTATATTGACTGGAGATGATAAGGCATTCAAGTTTGGACCACAGTTTAAAGCAGTGTATACGGTAGCCAGTAAATTTGGAATTGGCTTTGAATATTATTCAGACCTCGGTAGTTTTAGAAAGTTCAATTCCTTCAGGCAACAGGAACATTTAATCGGTCCCATGTTTGATTTGTACAGCAATCCAAAATGGGAATTGCAAACAGGGTTTTTATTTGGTCTTACGCCTGGCAGCAATCAGCAGATATTTAAATTGATTGCAGGAAGGAGGATTAAAAAAGGGAATTAGATTTTTTTACGGTTCGGCGATAAAAAGCAACCTTTCCATCCCTAAATGATTTTCGTCTCCATGGATTTTAATTTTTTAGTTACAGATTTTCACTTATAAGTTTCAGATGCTGGTAAGTGAAAAGGTTGTATTTTAA
>CAZDHQ010000028.1:0-14656 GCA_964505135.1 uncultured Ferruginibacter sp. | reverse complement strand
CAGTAAATGTAAACGGAACCAACTACTTTTTGCAGGAAGCAAAATTCAATTATATCCAAAGTTCAAAATCCTTTGGCCAGCTATGGAAAGGTTATACCAAACAATTGGATAATAACTTCAGACAAAATTTTGGATTTCAACTATCAGTGCCAATCTTTAATGGCTACAATGCAAGAACATCCTACGAACGAGCAAAGCTGAATGTGAAAGATGCTGAGCTCACTATTCAGCAGGCAGATCAGCAATTAAAGCAGGATATCTACCAGGCATACACCAATGCTACTTCAGCATTAGAACGATACAATGCTTCTATCGCCACTTTAAACGCTGCTCAAAAAACCTATGATTTTGCTAAGAAGAGATACGATGTAGGATTACTGGGCACTTTTGAGTTAATCACCAATCAAAGTAATTTAAATAAGGCCATGACCGATAAATTGGTTGCACAATATGAATATGTTTTTCGTATGAAGGTGCTTGAGTTTTACAAAGGGCAGGGCATTAAACTATAACCTTACACTATAACTATATGAGCAAAACAGTTAAATGGATATTGATCAGCGTGGTACTCCTGCTGGTGGTTTTAATCGGATTAAAAGCAGCAGGCGTATTTGGAAAAGATGAAGGCACAAAAGTAACTGCTGAAAAAGTTCAGCGACGCACCATTACAGAAATTGTAAATGCAAGCGGCAAAGTATATCCAGAAATTGAAGTTAGGGTTAGCCCCGATATCAGCGGTGAAATTACTGAGCTTACTGTGCAGGAAGGAGACACTGTAAAAAAAGGACAGACTCTTGCAAGAATTTATGCAGATATCTATAGCATACAAGCTAACCAGGCATCTACCGGCGTGGCACAGAGCAAGGCACAATTAGCTAACTCACAGGCAAGCATAAACGCTTTGCAGGCGCAACTGGACCAGGCAGAGAAAACATTCAAAATGCAAAAACAGCTTTTTGATGATAAAGTGATTAGTGCAAATGAGTTTAACGTGGCTGAGTCCAATTATAAATCTGCATTGGCCAATTTTAATGCTGCCAAGCAAAGCATCCGGGGCGGAGAAGCTGCAGTAGCAAGTGCACAGGCTAATCTTGCAAAAGCAAACAAAGACCTGGGCAGAACATTAATAGTGGCGCCGATGAGCGGTGTAGTAAGTCTTTTGAACGTAAAAAAAGGCGAAAGAGTGGCTGGTAACAGTTTTACATTGGGTACAGAAATGATGCGTATTGCAGATATGTCTAAAATAGAAGTAAGGGTGGATGTGGGTGAGAGCGATATACCAAAAGTTCATTTAGGTGACAGTGCAATTGTAACAGTAGATGCCTATAACGACAGGAAATTTAAAGGCATCGTTACTCAAATTTCAAGCAGTAATAATGGTGCGGCCGCACAAACCACCACTACTACCGTTAACACCAGCACAGATGTAACCAATTATAAAGTTTATGTAAGATTGTTACCAGAAAGTTACAGCGATCTTTTAAATAAAGGAAAATTCCCTTTTAAGCCCGGTATGAGCGCCAGTGCAGACATACAAACAAGAACACAGTTGAATGTACTGAGTGTTCCCATCAATGCTGTTACTACCAGGGACAAAAATGAAACCATGCCAGGCGATAAAAAGCCAGATGATGATACAGAAGCAAAAACAACCAATGCCGATGATTTAGATGTGGTAGTATTTGTAATGGAAAAAGATGGTACCGTAAAAAAAGTAAAGGTGAAAACAGGAATCCAGGACATCAATAATATTGAAATTACCGAAGGCTTAAAAGAAGGTGACGAGGTGGTGAGCGGACCTTATGATGTGGTGAGCAAGCAGCTAAAAGAAAAAGATAAGGTGAAGGTGGTTGATAAAAAAGAGCTGTTTGAGAAAAAGAATTAATACTATGTATTGCAATTTTAAAAAATCGGTTTCTAATAAGAAACCGATTTTTATTTAGCCATATTTAATCCTTAACTTACAAGTCAATTTAACCTGCTGCTACACCTGATCCAAGATTTCTTTGAAAGCAATAAATGAATTGTTTTAGCAAATACATGCTTATGAAATTTATTGTTTTGAGGCTGATATTAACCTGGGCCTGTTTATTCTTTTTTTCATTTTTAACATCAGGCCAAAATTCGCTGTTGGTAAACTTTGGCAGCAATTCCTGCAGCTCTCCTGTACCCTTCTATGCCATAATAGGAACACCGTTAACCGCAAGTCCGATCATTCATTCCAATTGTAATTTTTCTGCACAGGTGCCAGACTTTTACAACGTTTTTATAGCCTATAATCCAAGGAACAATAAAATCTATATAGCAGATGTAAGATCTGGTGTAAGAACAGATATTTGGATGCTGGATGCTGGCCTGCCAGGTAATATCTCCTGCCCTCCATCGATACCGGTAGCACCTACTTACACTTACAGCTATATCGCCAATAATTTTGAGTTTGATAACAATGGCAACCTTTGGGCTTTTTCGAACTACAACCAGTTAACAGGCGAATGCAATATTGATAATTTTGATGTGAATACCGGGAATATCTTAAGTTCCAAAACACTGCGTTTCCCGGCGGGAAATTTCCCCACGTTCATTGGAAGTGGTGATCTCACCATACTGCCCAACGGACGCTTATTTGCATGCCTGGGCGTAAACCCTTGTCAACTGTATGAAATCACGGATTATAATAACAGTGCCCCTACAGCCACTGCCAGCTTTTTGCAAATTACTCCCAAACCTTGCTACGGTATTGCTTATCTCAATGGATCGCTTGAATTAACCGGCATGGGCTCCACCGGTTGCTACTGTTATAACTACGATATTGCCGGCAACATACTGGGAGCAGAAAAGAGTTTTCAAAACGGCTACCTGCCTATTGATAACACAAGCTTTACTCCAACGGTAGGCATTACAAAAAAATTAGTGAGCGCTGTAAAGATAAATGCCAGCACTGCGGATTTAACCTATGAAATTTATGGTGAAAATATGGGCAACACCATCATCAATAATATCGGTGTTACAGAAAACCTGGCTGCTGCATTTGGCATTAGCAACGTTTCAAATGTGAGTGCAGCCTTTGTGGCAGCCGCTAACCTGGCAGGTTTATCATTGAATCCATTTTTTAATGGCACTTCCAATACACAACTGTTAACGCCTGGTCAGCAATTGCCCAACAGAATTTTAACCAACCAAAATTATTTTTTTAAAATTCGTGTAAGCTGCCGCGTTAGTAACCTGAATAGTGTGATCACTTATTTAAACAGCGCTTTTATTACCGGTGAAATAGGCAATAAGCTGGCAGGTACTTTATCTGCTGTGAGTGATTCATCCAATAACGGCGACCCAGCAGTAATTGATCCGAACAAGAATGGCAATCCATCAGACATCAATGAAAACATTCCTACGCCGTTTGTATTTGGTGCATTACCGGTAACATTTATTGACTTTACTGCAACTGCCAGCAATAACAATACAGCAAGGCTGCAATGGAAAATAGCTACACCTGCTGACAATGCTGCCAAATTTGAAATTGAATTCAGCAGCGATGGACAACGTTTTGACAAGGCAGGCTTCATTATCATCACCGATTTAAATCAAAGCAATTACCAGTTTAATCATAACAATATCCCGGCAGGTACTATTTTATACAGGATAAAAGAAACAGATGTAGATGGAAGCATTACCTACAGCAAGATTGTATTGCTGCGACGAGCTAAGAAGCAGCAAGAAACGGTGGTGTATCCAAATCCTGCAGGAAATTTTATCAGGATTATCACCAATGAAACTGGGCTGAAAAAAATAATCTTATCAGATATTACCGGAAGAAAGCTAGTGGAAAAAACCAGCAGTGAGCAGCAGATAGAACTCAACACAGCTACTTATACAAATGGCACTTATTTATTGCAGATAAAACAAGGCCCTGCCAATTCAAGCTTTAAAATTGTGGTGCAGCATTAACCTGCAATTGGTTTTACCGGTTTAAAATATTTTCCAATGAATGGTAATTGAGGTAGTTCCTTTCTTTCCACCAAACCAATCAACCATAAGAAAGCGCCAGTAAGCAAAGTTGCAATTGCCAAACTAAAATAATCGTTCTTCCACAAACCCGATAAGCCCCTGTGAACAAAGAAAAGCAAGACCACGATTACGATATAGGCTACCAATTTTTTCCAGGCATAGGGAATCCGATATTCTTTTTGTCCCCACACAAATGACATCACCATCATACTGCCATAGCAGAAAAAAGTGGCCCAGGCACAAGCTATGTAACTATAAGAAGGAATAAACAGGTAATTGATTATAATAGTGATCAAAGACCCTGCAATTGTGATCCATGCGCCGGCCATGGTTCTATTTCCCAGCTTATACCACACACTCAAATTATAGTAAATCCCCAGGAACATATTGGCCAGTAATAAAATAGGCACTACTGCCAAACCATCCCAATATTTTGGCCCAATAAATCTTTTCCATATCGGGATGTATAAGCTCACCACCAAAAACATAATGCAGATAACAATCACAAAAAACTTCATTACCCTGGCATATACTCTTTGCGGATTGGCTCCTTCTGCCTGTTTAAAAAAGAACGGCTCTGCGCCCATTCTAAAAGCCTGGATAAATAAGGTGATCAATATGGAAAGTTTATAACAGGCATTGTAAATACCGATTTGTGAATCCTTATGTAAAAGGTCGCCGGGAAGCCACCACTTTAGCATCAGCCTGTCAAATGTTTCATTGATCATGCCACCCATTCCGGCCACTACCAACGGTAACGAATAGGCCATCATGCTCAACCAAAGGGTGGTATTAAACTGAAATTTAACCTGTGCAATTTCTTTTGACAGAAACAACAGTGTAACCACAGATTGGATGAGGTTGGCTATTACCACGTACACAATCGGGTTATAGGAACGATCATAGAACAGCGTTACCCAGTTATCTGGGTTGGCTTTAGTTGCTGCGGAGCAGTAGCTGATAAAAAACCAGGTAAAGAAAACATTGATCAATATTCCTACGATTTTAGCAGCAGCAAATTTTACCGGTCTTCCTTCCTGCCTTAGCCTTGCAAAAGGAATGGTGGAAAGGGTATCCAACGCAATGATAAAAATGCTAAGCTTTATCAACTGGGGCACATCTTTCAAGCCCGTAAAATTGGCAAGTGCATCCTGGTTAAACCAAAGGATGGCTGAAAACAACAGCGTGGAAAAAAACAAGGAAAGACTTGCCGTGCTATAAATGCTGCTCCTGTTTTCTTCTTTGGATGAAAAACGGAAATAGGCGGTTTCAAATCCGTAGGTGAATATTACATTTAGTAACGGAATAGCAGCATATACCAACGCCATCTTTCCATAATCAGAAGTTTTGATGGCATCTGCATAAGTGAGATACGGGGTAAGCAGGTAATTGATCAGCCGGGCAGCAATGGAACTCATTCCATACCACATGGTTTGCCCCGCCAATTTCTTTATGTTACTCAACTATCAATCGATTTTGGCAAAAATAAACCGATAATACCTAATTGACTGCAATTTTCACAACAGTAAAACACACGCTATTTTTTTAATATTATATTTGCCGCATAATATTTAACCGCTCCAGCGTAGTTAACCAAAACAAACATTCATCATCAAACCAAAACTATAATCATGAAAAAGATTTTTCTTTCAGCCATAGTGATATTCTTATGCACAGCAGCATTTGCACAGGCAAGAACCGTAACTACAGAATATCAAAAAAACATGCAGCCAGCTGTAGAAACCGAGGTGCCCTTTCCTGAAAAAACCGTGATGAAATCCATCATTGACAAGCTGGAAAAACTTGGTTATAAAGGAAAGGACGTAAAGGATTATACCGTATTTAAAGGTGTAAGATTACCTGAATTAGGACCAGACAGCTATGACCTTTATTTTAAAACCGATAAAAAGGCCAAACAAAAAGATGCAACCATTGTAACCATGCTTATTTCATCTGGCTACGAAAAATTTTTAGGTGAAGCAGATAATGCCGAACTGATTGAAAACGCCAAAGCATTCCTGAATAAACAAACAGCCACTAGTGAAGCATACGATCTTGAAATGCAGATTAAAGACCAGGAAGAGGTTACTAAAAAGGCGGAGAAAAAATTAGCCAACCTGGTAGAGGATGGAGACGACCTGCAGAAAAAGAAGGCCAAATTGGAAAAAGACATAGAAGAAAACATCAAAAAGCAGGCTGATCAAAAGGCAGAAATAGAAAAACAGAAGCAAATATTTGAAACGCTGAAAGGTAAGCGCAAGCAATAAATAACATATTAGCTCGTTTTATAAAGAGTGCCATTGTGCACTCTTTTTGTTTACCTCCAATATCCCCGGAAAATGAAACTTTGGTATGTTGCAATAAGCCTTAGCATTACTTCCTGCTTACTTCTGCTGGTGGTTGTATTTTTACCTGATAATTTTACTGTTTTTAACTGGAGTAAAACACAGGTGGAAGCCGGCGTATTATTCCCTGTATTATTGGTTAGCTGGACAGCCGCTCTCTTTGGCTTTCTTTTTAATAATCTTTTTGTTGATAAAACCATGATGGACACAAAGGTGAAACCAATGCCTACCTTTAAAACCTATCTTCCTAGCTTTCTAGGGCTTCCTGCATTCGGTTCTTTTATCTGGTTTATCATCCGCTGGTATAAGGGCAAACCCAATCTTTAATGTTGGTGGCTTTGCGGAGCATTCGCTCCCGCAGGATCAGCATATCTTTTATCATTTAGCATTTCATGATCGGTAAGTGTTACCAAAAAATTCATCAGGTCAATTTTTTCCTGGTCTGTAATTTTTAGTCGCTGTTTTAATAAAGGATCAAGTGTTCGCTGGCTTGTATCTAATCTTGCTCTATAATGTTCTACCACCTGCGATAATGCATAAAATCTTGCATCATGCATATAAGGCCCTGTCATGGTAATATTTCTTAAGCTAGGCACTTTAAACTTAAAAGAATCCGCCGGGTTGCCACTGATTTTTGCTTTACCAATATCCAGGAATTGCCTGTTTGGAATAAGACCATTATTTCTAAAACTATTATCAGTGAACAAAGGTTCCCGGTGGCAGTCATTGCATTTTTGCTGGAATACCTTGTAACCATAGGCCTCACTAATGGTAAAGCTGTCTTCTCCCCGTTTTACTTTATCATATTTGCTGTTATAAGACTGGATGCTGCCGGTAAACTGTGCCAATGCTTTTAACATGCGCTGGCTGTTAATGGCAGCATCACCGAAAGCTGCTGTAAACATACGCCTGTAAGCTGTATCTGCTTTTAGTTTTTCCAATACATTGGGCAATGTTTCCGCCATTTCGTTGGTATCCGTTAACGGTGCCAATGGCTGCACTTCCAAATGATTGATAGCGCCATCCCAATGCAGTTCTTTCATCCAGGCTAAATTAAAAAGCGCTGGTGCGTTGCGTTTAGTAAGACGATTATTAAAGCCATGACTCAGATCATGATCATAATTACAAAAAGCCGCAAACTGCTGGTGGCAGCTGGCACAGGGGAAGCGCCCATCCCTGCTGAGTCTGCCATCATAAAACAATTTTCTTCCTAATTCAATACCTTCTTCGGTGAGTGGATTTTTTGCAAAAATGTCTTGTGCAGGTTTTGGCCACCCTTTCGGAATTACCAGTTTTTTATAATGAGGTTTAAATGGATTGGGCCCGTATAAAAAAGCACTACCAGTGGTAACCAGGAGCAGCAATGCTATGATAACTCGGTACTTCAATTCTTATTCATTGATCACTTCAGCAATGCTAAACATTTCCTTGCAGTTGGCAGCTATCTGTTTAGCCAGTTCACCGGGTGTGTTGCAAAGCGGTATTGCTGAAATTTTTATTGGCGTGATGGCATTCCAGAATTTATTGATGTCTGCATTGATGATGATGGTGGTGGTTTTTGCTTCGGCCACAGAAAAACCAGCTTTTAATCTCACTGTTTGCGTCACATTATTTACTCCTTTGTATCCACCAAGATGATATTCAATCTTATTATTGATCACTGTGCTTTGCGGTGATGTTCCCTCCAACTTAAACATTACGTAGCCGCTTTGCCATGTCCAAAACATATCGTTCAACGGATCCAATGCACCTGTTTGTGCGCCTGATTCATTGGCTGAACTATCAACTCCCAATAAAAAATGAATACTCTCATAATGGCCAGTTGGAATATTAATAGAAAAGGAAAGACTGCTGTCAATTTGTTGATTGATGAGATTGTAATTGTCTTTCATAAAAGACGATTTTCGTCCATCACTTGCGCTGATATTACTTATGTAATATTTAAGCTTGTTCAACTGAAAGCTTTCGCCAAAAGGATTGGTGTAAGTACTATCATACAAAACAACAGGCAGGCCATTAATTAGATTTCTAAATACAAATTTTACTGTTCCTTTTTCCTGTGTTTGAGTAACCGGCGCCTGTGCCAAACTAATTTGACCAATTAAAAATATGGCGAGGTAAAAAAGAAGTTTCATTAAAAGGTAAACTTTTTACGGGATTGCTTTATCTCTCCCAGCTTTTTCTTACTGTCAATTCTTTTTTCTTTGGCAGCCTTGCTTATTTTGGTAGGCTTTCTTTTCCTGGGTACAATCAAGGCTTTCTCCACCAGTTCATTCATCTTTTTTATCACCAGTTGTTTATTACCCAACTGGCTTCTTTCTTCCTGGCTTTTTACCAATAAATCACCCTCGCTGTTGATACGGTTAGATAGTTTCTCTGCAATGCGTTGTTTTTGTTCTTCGTCAAATAATGCCGAAGCAGCCACATTCCAATAGCCTTCCACCATGGTTTCTACCTTGTTAACATTTTGGCCGCCCTTGCCACCACTACGGGCTGTTTTAAATCTTATTTCATTAGAAATATCCATCACCCAAAATTACAGCAATTGCATACCGGTGCATGTAAAATTTTCGCAAGGGTTGCCAACCATATTTTTTAAATACACCCTTACATACAGCCAAACGCATTCCTTTCGTTATCTTTAATTTAGTTAGGCGAAAAAAATTACATTTGCAAATAACCAATTGTGCATTAATGATAAAAGGAATCTATCAGTCATTAACAGATCGCAAGCGAACGGGCAAAAAATCATTTGCAGTATTGATTGATCCGGACAAAGTGAATGCTGAAAACATGGATCAGCTGATATCGCTTTCCCTGGAAGCAAAGGTTGATTATTTCCTGGTGGGTGGCAGTTTGGTTATTTCCAGTTACCTGGATGAATGCCTTCAACTCATCAAGGCACAGTGCGATATTCCTACCATTATTTTTCCCGGAAGTCCATCACAGATTAGTAAGTACGCCGATGCATTGCTGTATTTGTCATTAATCAGTGGACGCAACCCGGAACTGCTAATTGGTCAGCATGTAATTTCTGCACCGCAGGTGAAAAAAAGCGGTTTGGAAATTATGTCAACTGGCTACATGGTGGTGGATGGTGGTGCTCCCACTACAGTTTCCTATGTCTCCAATGCCAATCCTTTACCGGCTGATAAAAATGAAATAGCGGTCTGTACTGCCATGGCCGGTGAAATGCTGGGCATGAAACTGATTTACATGGATGCCGGAAGTGGCGCTAAAAAAGCCATCAACGAATCCATGATTGAAAAAGTAGCTGCTTCTATCAGCGTTCCATTGATTGTAGGCGGCGGCATCAAAGAACCTGAAAAAGCATACCGCAACTGCAAGGCCGGTGCCGATGTAATTGTTGTGGGCAATGCCATTGAAAAAGACGCATCCCTTATCAAAGAAATGGCTGCTGCGGTTCACAGCGTACCGGTGATTGTATAGCTCTTTTATTGCTTTACCAACTCTTCCCAATACTCTGCGGCTCTTCTTGTATGTGGTATCACAATGGTGCCTCCCACAATATTGGCCACTGCAAATACTTCATATAATTCCTCAGTAGATACATTGAGCTCATGCGCCTTGCCCAAATGATATTTGATGCAATCGTCACACCTCAATACCATGCTGGCAACCAGGCCAAGCAACTCTTTTGTTTTTACATCCAATGCGCCTGCAGCATAAGTATTGGTATCCAAATTCCAGAGACGTTTCATCACAAGATTTTCTTTACTTAAAATCACCTCGTTCATTTTAGTACGGTAGTCGTTAAAGTCTTTTACAAGATTGCTCATAGTTGTATTTTAAACTGGCGAATAAAATACAAATGTACAAGAGTGCGACGCCACCGAAGTTGATTCATGGCAAAAAGCTGGTAACAAAAAACTAAATTTGGTGATAAACCACTGCATTATGAAGTTGCACACCATCACATTTTCATTCTCTCTTCTTTTGATTTGTTTGTTCTCCAACTCACAGTCGTTCGATTCAAAATATTTTGATGCCATGAAATGGCGCTGTATTGGACCACACCGTGGCAGCAGAACCGTGGGTGCTGTAGGCGTACCATCGCAGCCGAATGTTTTTTACATCGGCGTAAACAATGGCGGTGTTTGGAAAACCAATGATTTTGGCAGAACATGGAAACCCATTTTTGATGATCAGCCAACGGGGAGTGTGGGTGACTTAGTAGTATCGCCATCCAACCCCAACGTGATCTATGTGGGTAGTGGTGAAGGCATACAGCGGCCCGACCTGGGTGTAGGTGATGGTATCTACAAATCAACTGATGGCGGTAAAACATGGGCCAACACTGGCTTACATGATGCACAGCAAATTGGCGGTTTGGCAATTGATCCAACAAATGAGAACAGGGTATTTGTTGCGGCATTGGGTCATCCTTATGGCGCCAATGAAGAGAGAGGCGTTTATCGCACAACAGACGGAGGTAAGAATTGGGAAAGGGTGTTATACATTGATGAAAACACCGGCGCAGCGCAGGTAACCATTGATCCCAATAATGCCAACATCATTTATGCGGATATGTGGGCGGGCAGGCAGGGCCCATGGGAAAACGGCGCCTGGAATGGAGAAAAAAGTGGATTGTATAAAAGCGTGGATGGCGGTGCCCACTGGAAAAAACTCACCAAAGGTTTACCAACAACTACAGAAGATGGTCTTTCGAGAATTGGATTTTGCATTGCACCGTCTAATTCAAATCGGCTATACGCTACCGTGGATGCTGAACAAAATGGCGGCATTTACAGGAGTGATGATGGAGGTGAAAGCTGGCAACTGGCCAATCCTGATGCAAGGCTCTGGAGCAGGGGAACTGATTTTGCTGAAGTGAAAGTAGATCCAAAAAATGCAGACATTGTTTACACTGCCAACGTGGTAACCTGGAAAAGTACCGACGGCGCAAAGACCTGGAAGGCATTTCGTGGTGCCCCGGGCGGGGATGATTACCACCGCATCTGGATCAATCCTGATAATCCTAATATTATTTTAATTGCCAGCGACCAGGGTGCGATTGTTACCGTGAATGGCGGTGAAACTTTTAGCAGTTGGTATAACCAGCCCACCGCACAGTTTTACCATGTAAGTGCAGACAATGCTTTTCCCTACAACGTGTACAGCGGCCAGCAGGAAAGCGGCAGTGTGGGCATTGCATCAAGAGGCAATGATGGACAAATTACTTTTAGAGAATGGCACCCCGTGGGGGCAGAAGAATACGGCTATGTAGTAGCTGATCCTTTAGACAACAATATTATTTACGGTGGAAAAATCACCCGCTATGATAAACGTACCGGGCAAACACAAAATATTTCTCCTGAAATTGTAAGAAGCGGCAAGGTTCGCTTTTTGAGAACAGCTCCCATTTTATTTAGCCCGCTGAATAAAAAGCTATTGTTTTTTGCAGGCAATGTATTGTTTAAAACCTATGATGGAGGCAATAGCTGGCAAACCATCAGTCCTGATTTAGCAAGAGAAAGCTGGGATGTGCCTGCTAACGTTGGCATCTACACGAAACCGGAAATGAAAACGATGCCAAGGCGTGGTGTGATTTACACCATTGCACCTTCTTATGTGGACAGCAATACCATTTGGGTAGGTACTGATGATGGCCTTATACATGTTACAAAGAATGGTGGTAAAACCTGGACCAATGTAACGCCACCTGCTGTTACCAGTTGGAGCAAGGTTTCCTTGATGGATGCCAGCCATACTGATGTGAATACGGCCTATGCAGCAGTGAACCGCATCAGGCTGGATGATATGAAGCCACACATTTACAAAACAAAAGATGGCGGCAAAACATGGCAGGAAATTGTGAATGGATTACCAAACGATCCGATCAATGTAGTTAAAGAAGATCCTGTAAGAAAAGGTTTGCTCTTTGCCGGCAGTGAAAGAGCCGTATATGTTTCTTTTGATGAGGGTGAACAGTGGCAAAGCCTGCGATTGAACATGCCCGCTACTTCCATCAGGGATTTGGTAATTAAAGATGATGATTTAGTAATTGGAACACACGGAAGAAGTTTCTGGATACTGGATAATATCACGACATTGCGTCAACTAACGGAGACGAATAGCCGCCAGCAATCCATTTTATTCAAGCCGCAAAAAACCTATCGTGTACGCTGGAGCATGTATCCAGATACGCCACTGCCACAGGAAGAACCAGCAGGACAAAATCCACCCGATGGTGCGATGATTGATTATTTTATTGCGTCTGATGCTGGTAAAGTATCATTGGAAATAACAGACAGCAAAGGAAACACTATCCGCAGGTACAGCAGTGCTGATACGATGTACGCCATACCTGCTGTAAACATTCCTGAATACTGGATCAGGCCACAGCAAATTTTATCAGCCAAAGCAGGCAGCCATCGCTTTTTATGGGATATGCATTATAACCCTTTGAATGTACCGCCGGTATATCCTATTTCAGCCATCTATCAAAACACAGCGCCAGACTTTACCTCGCCATGGGTGATGCCAGGCATTTATACCGCTAAGCTTACGGTGGATGGAAAAGTATCTACCCAGAATTTCGAAGTGGTGATGGATCCAAGAGTAAAGACAAGTAAAAAAGATTTACAACTGCAACATGATTTAAGTGTAAATGCTTACAATAATATTCAGCAATGCATGAAGCTATTGAGCAATTTAGATGAGCATTCGGAAAAAGCAAAAGTCCTCAGGAAATTCATGGGTGCATTCACAGCTGTTCATAATTCATTGCAGGAAAGTGACTGGCCACCTACAACACAGGTGATACGCACAGCCAAACAAACACAATCCGATTTTGAACAGTTTTTAAAATCAAAATAGCTATTTATTCTTCGCAGTTGTCCAAAAAATCTTTGAGGCCAAGGATAATCTTGTCCACCATTTCCTGCTGGTAAGCTGGATTGAGAATTTTTTCTTCCTCTTCCAGATTGCTGAGGAAGAGTGTTTCTATTAATGCATTGGGATATTCGATGGGGCTATTGAGCATAAAATTAAAAGAGCCGGTATTCCCATATTCTTTTAAGCCCAATTCCAGCAGGCGTTTATAAATAAAAAGACTCAATGGTTTAAAACCAATATAGCGGTAGTAAGTACTTGTTCCACCAACTCGGAATGGGTCTTCAGATGAATTGAGATGAATGCTAACTAATAGATCCGGAACACTGTCGCGGTAAAAAAGAATGCGTTCTTTATTATCAACAAACTTTTCAAAGGTTCTTGTCATGATCACTTTGGCACCTTCTTTCTGCAGAGCTTTCTGCAGTTTTAATGCAAGTGCCAATGTGATCTCTTTTTCATAAGTACCGGTGGCGCCAACAGCACCTTCATTGGAACCACCATGGCCAGCATCCACTGCAAGGGTTAATTTATCCAGCGATAACTCTTTTGGTTGCTGCTTTATTTTTATCATCAACGCATTGCCGTTGTAATAAATGCTGTGACCCCAATGTTGTTTATGCTTCAATTGAATTTTAATCCTGAAAACTTCTTCAGTCACCTGCTCATAATCTATGCTGGCAATTTCTTTGGCGGTTTGTAACTGTGTAATCCAGTTGGTATTATTGGTAGCACCAAATACATCTACTACTATTCTTGATGGATCAATCAGCTGGAAAGACTGGTAAGGCAGTTTTGCAAAGAGCGCCAGCTTCACATAATCGTATACACTATCGCCATACACCGTGATTTTATCCGTTAGCGATTCAGGTGTAAAAGTTCCTCTTGGCATTAGCGTTACCAAATCATCCGGTATATAAGCCGTTCTTGTTTTGGTTAATTGAACTCTGTAATCATTGCCCACTTTACCCGAAATCCGCAGCACCACATTACTATCCAGGTAACCAATTTTTGCACCGCCCAGTCTGTCATCTCCTAAGCCATATTCCAAATGTGCCAACCTGCCTTTCGTTAATGCCACATCCTGAGTGTAGGCAGACATTACAGAAAACTTATTCTTTGTCTCCCTGCTGATGGTATTGCCTGCTGTATCTGTTACCGAAACAATAAACTTTTGAAGGAAAAAACTATCGGTTGCTTTTACGATGTGCTCGCCCTGGTAAATGCCGGGCATGCCTTTGGTCTGTGTTGTTGGCAATTCCGTCATCACCGTTCCATTACTCGTTTTAACAGTAGTGCCCGGCAGCGTTTTCACTTTGAACTTTATTTTATCGCCGGGTTGCAATATCAAATCGCCTTCCGGAAAAGTTTGTATAGCAGCTATTGCCAATGTTTTAACTGTATCGGCTGGCTTGGGTAACGTGTACGTATAAATAATTTTTTGACTGCTG
>CAZDHQ010000027.1:0-14706 GCA_964505135.1 uncultured Ferruginibacter sp. | reverse complement strand
AAAATACATCTTTTACCGATACAATAATATCCACCTGGTCAACAGAATCCGGCACCCGTCGTATCCTGAAAATCGCATCCTGTATAAAATTCAGGTCACGGAGGTAACGTTCATTATCTGCTAGTAGATAAGGATTGAGTTTGTCGCCTTCTTCAAAGAGTAAATTATTTTCAATTACATTTTTACGGGTATTCCTGTGCAAAGCATCAGCCACTTTAGCACCAAAATATTTTTTTACGGTACCTAATGCGCCGGTGTCGTTTACGTTGTTGCCAAATCCAATTGGCCGGATAATAATGTGGCGGATGGTTTTGCCCGTATAAGGCATAAATGGGTTTACTTTTTTTCCCTGTATGGTGTAAACGGTTGAGTTAACAAGCGTATCATACTCAGCAGTCTGCTGACCAAAGGCAGTAGCGGTAAGCAAAAGCATGATTGATACAAGGAATAATCTCATTTGTTTTAAATGGGGTAATCTTAGTTATGTTTATCAGACAATATTGAAAGATAAACGCTGCAAGCCATCAAATCTTATTCAGGAAACTGGCTTTTATCAAGGCCGGGAATTAGCTGCAGTGCGTTTTTGTAATACACTTTTTTTAAAATTTTATCCGGCAGTTCAAGCCCGTACATTTTCCAAAAGGCGTGGTACTTCTTGTGATAAGGAAAATATTCATCGCCGGTTTCCAACACACGAAAATAAGTAGCATACTCTTCAGGCACCCAACTGTCTTTACCAAATAAAATCCTGTCCTGGTATTTTTCAAAGAATGCTCTGGCAGTTCTCGGTTGTCTACCTATCTCTGCAATGATTGCTCCAAACTCTACGTACACATTTTTTGCAGAGTCGAGGAAATTACTCAATCGCTCTAAATCATTGCCCAGCCAGCCAAAATGCGCTGCTATAAATTTTGTTTTTGGATGTTTTAAAAATAACCGGTGCTGCTGTGCAATTAAATCATCCCATGATGGATCATTGTTGCCTCTTTTTCTATCAGGATGTTTAGTAAGTTCAAGCCAGCGTTCATTGTTTTTGTCTACTGGTTGCCAAAAAGGTTTTGGGTCAGCGGTATGAATGAGAATGGGAATATTCAACTCGCCGCATTTATCCCAGATAGGATCAAGCCTTGGATCATCTACTTTAATGATGTTGTCTTTTTCATCTTTAAACTCCATGCCAAAATCTTTGTACAACTTTAGTCCTTTCGCTCCTGCTTTTACATCATCTTCCAGTTGTTTGAGCTTTGATTGTACCCATCCTGCTTCACCAAAGCCAACAAATGAAATGTTGGTAAATACGACGAGTCTTTTTGGATCAGTATTGTTGATGTTGTCAATACTTCGTTTTAAATAATCAAAATCATTTACATCAAAAAAGCCATTGCGTCCACTGCTTTCTTTATAGCTTCTTCCACTCAGGTTCACCATCACTTTCATGTTCAGCGCATCCATCTGCTTCAGCAATTCCTTTAGGTTTTGTGAAGGCATGCTCCATTGATGATTGTGCACATCAATAAATGGAAATTTCGCTTTGGTAACAATGTGCTGTTTTACTTTTAAAGTGGATGCTGGCTCGTACTCTTCAAAATCCATTTTGGATTGGGCACATGCGTTTAAAGTAACAAAGATGAAAAGATAGATGAGGGGGCTTTTTATTGAAGGCATATCTGTATGATGTGGTTGTATAAAAATAAGCATGCACCGCTAACGGTGCATGCTTCCATAACTACTCATTACTTCTTCAGCAAATAAGCCTTGCTGTAATTAATTTTATTATTATCAAGCCATTTAAAATACACCGGTAATCTTCTTTCAAAATCAGTCCAGCTTTTCTTTTCTTTTGGTGTCCACAATACTTCCGCCAGTGCAAATACCCTTGGGAAAAGCATGTATTGCAGCTTGGCTTCGTTGGCAATGTATTCTGTCCACAAATTTGCCTGCGCTCCTAATACACGTTGTGCTTCTGATGCAGTTAGATCTTTTGGAACGGGATCATAACTGTATACTTTATCCAATGGCAGGTAACCGCCAATGGTTACACTGTCTTCTGGTTTAAACTGTGCATGGTCAAAATACACATACTCACCCGGTGTCATAATCACGTCATGGTTTTGTTTGGCTGCATCAATACCGCCCTTCTCCCCACGCCAGCTCATCACCGTTGCATTGGGTGCAAGGCCACCTTCTAAAATTTCATCCCATCCAATAATTTTTTTGCCCTTGCTGTTGATATACTTTTCAATGCGCTGTATAAAATAGCTCTGCAGTTCATGCTCATCTTTTAGTCCTTTTTCTTTCATCAGTTGCTGGCAAAATTCAGAACGTTTCCATGCTGCTTTGGGACATTCATCACCACCAATATGTATGTATTGCGAAGGGAATAAGGCAATCACTTCATCCAATACATCCTGCAGGAAATTAAATGTGTACTCACTTGGGCAAAATACATCTTCAAATACGCCCCATGTTTGCTGTACCTGTTTGCCATTGGTTGGTCCGGCAATCACAGCACCTTTTGGATACTTGGTATCTTCATTGGGAAAGCAACTTAACTCCGGATACGCAGCAATAGCTGCAGAAGAGTGACCTGGCAATTCAATCTCAGGAATGATGGTGATGTATTTTTCAGCAGCATAAGCAATCACATCTTTAATTTCTTCCTGTGTATAGAAGCCTCCGTGTTTGGTGTTATCGTTGCCTGTGCCGGGATAGCGGCCAATGATGGTGCCGTTTCTCCAGCCGCCAATTTCAGTAAGCCTTGGATATTTTTTTATTTCAATTCTCCAGCCCTGGTCTTCTGTTAAGTGCCAATGGAAAGTGTTGAACTTTAAAGCGGCCATATTATCAATATAGCGTTTTACCACATCTACCGGCATAAAATGACGACCCACATCCAGGTGCAAACCTCGGTAAGCAAAGCGTGGCACATCATGAATGGTTAATTGTGGAACAGACAATTTGGTTGCACCATTTTCTGGTAACAACTGCAGCAATGTTTGTACACCATAAAATACGCCTGCTGCATTGTCGCCTGCTATGTAAACCTGTTTGTTGTTTATAGTAAGATTGTAGGCGCCCTCTTTATCGGCATCCAGTCTTTCAAAATTTAAAACAATAGAGTTATTAGTAGCAGCATTGCCAAAGTTGAGGCTGATACCATAGCGCTGCTGTAATTGATCATTGAGCAAGGCTGCAATCTTTTCAAGCCCGCTGCCTTCCAGTACAATACTGGTGTTTTTGTTAATGGTAAAACTTCCCTTGCCCATTTTTACATCAGATGGCATGGGAATAAGGTTGAGTGTGTTTTGTGCATTGGCAAACAATGAAACACCAATCGAAAAAAGTAACAAAATTTTTTTCATATATGCTGAATGTTTAGCTGGCGCAATATATACAATTACATTTGTGATTCGATCATCTGCTGATGTTTGTATATTTAAAATTTAAAACACGGATATGGATGCAAAAGCTGCATTGATAGAAAAATTTTACACTTCGTTTCAAAAAAGGGATTATGCAGGTATGGCAGCCTGTTACAGCGATGATATTGTATTCTATGATCCTGTATTTGAATTATTGCGTGGCGATGAAGTCAGATACATGTGGGAGATGCTTTGTAAAAATGGCAAAGACCTGGTGATTACTTTTGACAATATCAGGGCACTGGATGAGGAATATTATTTATGTGACTGGAAAGCGGTGTACACTTTTTCAAAAACCGGTAGGAGAGTAGAAAACCTGGTAAGAGCCAATATGCGGTTGGCCAATGGCAAAATCATTGAGCATAGTGATGCTTTCAGCCTGCACAAATGGAGCAGCCAGGCGCTGGGATTTACAGGCAAGTTATTTGGCTGGAACAGTTTCTTCCAAAGAAAAATTAAAAATGGAGCGAAGAAAAGTTTGATGGAGTTTATAAATAGTAAGCAATCCATTTAGCTGGTAAATATAGTCCCGTTAGGGACAAAAGCTTGGTAGCACAACAGAATATATAATAACCAGTGCCGTAGGCACGACAGGTGTTAAAATCTTTAGTGCCTACGGCACTGAAATAAAAAGCCGTATATTCTTCTACCAACCTATTGCCTCTACGAGGCAGCAGGAGCATAGCATTTTTTGACAAGATGTTCATTAAAACCAAAGCATAAACATTTCTGGTATCCCAAACATCCGTTATTTTTTACCCTGCTCCATTTTCAAATTACTAAAAGCAATATTTTTATCCTTTCTATAATTAACAAAACCATTATGAAATTATTACTATCAATTCTTTCCCTTTTTGCAATTCAACTTGGTTATGCACAGCAGGATTATTGGCAACAGTATGTAAGCTATTCCATCAAAGCTGAATTAAACGATAAAGAAAATTCAATCACGGCATCCGAAACCATCGTTTATAAAAACAATTCTACTTCAAGTTTAGATTTTATTTGGTTTCATATCTGGCCCAATGCTTATAAAAATGACAGCACAGCATTGATGAAGCAAATTAAATCTGATACTGCAAGGAGTAAGAAAGCAGAAAATTTTGGCGTAGGTGATATTGAAGGACTGGATTTTAAAGTGAATGGCGCAATTGCTAAAACGGAAGCACATCCAAATTATATTGACATCATAAAAGTATTGCTGCCACAGTCTTTAAAGCCCGGGGACTCCATCACCATCACTACGCCGTTTAAAACCAAATTGCCACCGTATTTCTCAAGGTCTGGCTATGCAGATGGTGAGTTTATGGCCTGCCAGTGGTATCCAAAACCAGCGGTGTTTGATAAAGATGGCTGGCATGAATTTCCTTACCTGGACATGGGAGAGTTTTATAGTGAGTATGCAGACTATGATGTAACCATTTCATTGCCGGCTGCTTATGTTGTAGGCGCCACAGGTGTGTTACAAACAAAGGAAGAAGCAGATGCTTACAAAGCAGTTGGTGCAAAAAATGCGGCTAACCGTAAGGGTAAGCCTGTATTATACCAAACAAAAAAGACTGGCACTAAAACCTTGCGGTACACCGCATACAATGTTCCCGATTTTGCATGGTTTGCAGATAAAAATTTTGTGATACAATATGACACACTGCAATTGCCATCTGGTAAAATCATTGATGCTTTTTCTTATTACCACAATAAAGAGAAAACAATTTGGAACAACAGCATTGATTATATCGAAGATGCTGTAAGAAAATACAGCGGCTGGATTGGCGAATACGAGTACCCGGTAGTGCAGGCTGTGGAAGGTCCAAAAAATAATTCAAGTGGTGGCATGGAGTATCCAATGATCACATTAATCACTAGCCCCGATGCAAAAGTAGAAACACTGGATGGTGTGATAGCGCATGAAGTAGGGCATAACTGGTTTATGAGTATGCTTGGTAGCAATGAACGTATGCATACCTGGATGGATGAAGGGTTGAACAGCTATTTCCAGTTTAGGTATGAAGCAGAAAAATATCGTTCTAACTCTATCTTTGGCGATGCAATACCAGACGATATCAAAAAATTACCGGCAGATAAATTTTTAGACATTATCTACAATGTAATTGATCAAAATGTTCCGATGCAGGCTGCCATGGATATACCGGCAGATCAATTTGCCAATAGTGAAGAATATGGCATTGTAAGTTATGTGAAGACAGCACTATGGATGTACAAATTGGAACAGGCCATTGGCAGAGATAAAGTAGATGCAGCATTTAAAGCTTATTTTGCTCAATGGCATGATAAACATCCGCAACCGGAAGATTTAAAAGCGGTATTTGAAAAGTCAACCGACCTTGATCTCAGTAAATTTTTCGACCTCACAAAAAAGGAAGGAAAGCTGGAATAAGATATCCGCTTTTTATTTCAAAGCCACTTTTAAATTTTACCCTGATGATGTGAGTCCCATCAGGATGCAGACAATAGATTTAAACGGTGCTCCTAAAACTATTGTTGATCTTAATCCAATAAAGGGGCTGGGAGCTGGGTTTAAGTTTGGCTTTGGCGCATCGTATGTAGCCAATGATTTCATCAGCGTAGACTTGACTTTGATTATTCCTGCAGCACCAAAAAATACAGGGATTCTGATAAAATTGCAAAGCTGAACCAGGGGCTGATAATTCAAGAGAGTGAGCAGCCATTTGTTCTTAAAATATAATAGGCCTCCTATGAAATGGAATGCTCTATTAATCTTATGAAAGATTATTTACTCTTCTCTTCTCTTATTTTTACATATGTCAGTACAAAGAAAAAGTAGGCAAAAGTGATAACCGAGAAGGCGGGTAACCCAATTTCATTTTTTGTAATGTGCACAATGGACAATCCCGTGATAACAAGCATAAAGCCTGTTCCTAAATAAATTATTCTTTCCTTAAAAGCTATGGATGGGTCAAATGCAATTCTTAAAATGGATAGCAGCCAAACTATTAAACCAGCGGCGCTGATTGCAATTAAAAAGGAAAAAGTTGTTTCAGACATAGTGGTTGTTTTTTATTTACATAAGCTTTTTATAAGAAGCCATCATTCGATGATAAAGTTTCACACAACGAAACCAAGGAAAAAAAGCCACAACGATTAGAATACAACACTTCAACTTTGTTTCGTTGTTGCCTTTGTCTCGCTGTGTGAAACCGCTTTTACATCACTTCCGCCATATCCGGTATATCTGCTGCTTTATACAATCCGGCATCCAGCTTCTTCTTTGTTTCTTCAAAAGCTTTCAGTGTTAAATCAATGTCCTCATCGCTGTGTGCAGCCGTTGGAATGATTCTATAAATAATATCTCCTTTTGGAATAACAGGATACACAACAATTGAACAGAAGATGTGGTAATTTTCTCTCAGGTCCATCACCATCTGTGTGGCCTCTGGTACATCACCTTTCATGTATACAGGTGTAACAGGGCTGTTGGTATGGCCAATATCGAAACCTCTTTCTTTTAAGCCGGTTTGCAGGCGCTTCACATTGTGCCATAATTTTTCTCTCAGCTCCGGCATCGTTAACACCATGTCCATTCGCTTCAGCATGCCTTCTACAATAATCAACGGCAGGCTCTTGGCAAAGATTTGTGAACGGGTATTATAACGCAAATATTTCAATACTGCTTTAGGTCCGCTGATAAACGCACCAATGCTTCCCATGCTTTTTACAAACGTGCTAAAGTATAAATCAATATCCGCCTGGCATCCCTGCGCTTCATCCGCACCAGCACCCGTAGGGCCCATGTAGCCAAAGCCATGTGCATCATCAATCAAAATACGGTAGCCATATTTTTTCTTGAGTGCAGCAATTTCTTTTAGTATGCCTTGTTCACCATCCATTCCAAACACACCTTCTGTAATTACCAGAATACCACCGCCGGTTTTTTCAATCATCTTTTGTGCCCGCTGAATTTGCTTCTCAAAATCAGCCGCATTATTATGCTTGAATGCATAAGTATAACCCATGTGCAGGCGAATGCCATCCATGATACATGCATGCGCTTCTGCATCATACACAATCACATCCCGGCGATTCACCAATGCATCAATACAACTCATAATGCCCTGGTAACCGAAGTTCAGTAGCATGGTATCTTCCCGGTTCACAAATTTGCTGATCACTTTTTCCAGCTCTTCATGTTTGGCAGTATTGCCACTCATCATCCTTGCACCCATAGGGTTGCCCATGCCATATTTCGCAGCAGCTTCTGCATCTATCTTTCTCACTTCAGGATGATTTACCAAACCCAAATAATTATTCAGGCTCCACACAATCATTTCCTTTCCACGAAAAGTCATTCTTGGTCCAAGTTCACCTTCCAGTTTTGGAAATGCAAAATAGCCATGTGCCCTGTCCATGTGTTGTCCAATCGGGCCGCCATCTTTCACTAATTTTTCAAAAACATCTGCCATAGTAGATATAAGATTTCAGAATTATGATTTAAGATTTTGATTTGTATGAATAAAATGATTTATCTGCTTGTTTTTTTGATGCCAGCCTATGTTTTTCATGGCAGCATCGTTGCGTCGCAATCCTTTTATCCATATACCAATTTGCATCTTCCCCTCATTTTATTTTAAAATGCCGCCCCTACAGGGCTCGTTTTTAACCCTCGTTACTACTCAAACTATGAATGACTGTTAGCTAGTAATCATTCACAACCCCTCATTCACCATTCACCACTCACCATTGAGCAATAAACACAAATTTTGCCGCAAAAATAAGGCATTGCCCTAAAATTGAAATTTTAAATATGCTTACATATTATCTTTAATAAATGAGATGCTTACCAGCTGCTTTATTGTTGTTGCTCTATTTACCAATAGCTTCTTATGCACAGGATACAGATGAACAAGCCAGCCTTGACTTTTGTGGGCTGCGATATAAAAATACCAAAGTGTTAAAAAAATACCTGGCAAAAGAACTTGCATTTTTAAATATCCAGGAAGGCGATACCATTGTTGACATCGGTGCCAGCAGCGGTGCATTTGCAGGCGCTTTAAGTGTACTGAATACAAAGAAAAATATTCATTTTGTTTTGGTTGATATTGATACGGCCTGCCTCAATCAAAGAGCGGTGAATAACATGCTGCAGTATTTTGAAACATTAAAAAAGTCTCCATTACATATTAGCACCAGTATCATCAATAATACAGAAGACAGTCTTTATTTACCACCTGCCGCCGCAAAAAAAATGTGGATCATTAATACACTGCATGAAATACCCGATAAATTGGCCATAGCCCGGCAAATTGTAAATGCACTGGATAAAAATGGTGAGTTGGTGGTAGCTGAATTATTGGCAACAGCCAAACAAAAGATCCATAATGGTTGTAAAAAAAGGTTGTTTTCTGAAGAAGAGATTATAAATATTTTTGTTAATGCTGGTCTACGTTTTAAAGAATCTGCCAATACCCAGGTAACGAAACAAAAAGATAAACATCCTTATTGCTTTTTTAGATTCATAAAGGAATAAATTGCAGCCAAATTAAATTACGCTATGATTCGTCGCATTTTCACCTTGTTTATTTTGGTAAGTCAATTATCTGTTGTTGCACAGCAAAAAAACATGCTTAAGCCGGTTACTTCAAAACCTAAGCTGGTAGTGGGTTTAGTGGTGGATCAAATGCGCTGGGATTATCTCTATCGGTATCAGAGTTTATATTCAGCCAATGGTTTTAAAAGATTGTTGGGCGAAGGCTTCAGTTGTGAAAATACCATGATTCCTTACACGCCCACTTATACCGCACCCGGGCATACCTGTGTATATACCGGCAGTGTTCCAGCAATACATGGCATCATTTCCAACAACTGGTACAATCGTTATACAAAAAAAGGTGTGTACTGCACCGATGATGAAACCGTAACAACCGTGGGCAGCACTACCAATGCAGGAAAGATGAGTCCTGAAAATATGTGGGCTACCACTATTACGGATGAATTGAGATTAAGCACCAATTTCAAAAGCAAAGTGATTGGTATTGCTTTAAAAGACCGTGGTGCTATTTTACCTGCAGGCCACAGTGCCAATGCTGCTTATTGGTACGATGATAAAGTAGGCAAATGGATCACCAGTTCTTATTACATGAATGAGTTGCCAACATGGGTAAGCAGCTTTAATGATAAAGATCCGGTAGTGCAATACATGAGTAAAGACTGGAATACGCTGTTGCCAATGGATAAATATGATTTGAGTACCTCGGATGAAAAAGCTTATGAAGGAACCATTGCTTCATCTAATGTATTCCCTCATAAAATGTCCGCAGTTGAAAAAGATAAATATGCTGTGTTTAAAACCACACCATTTGCGAACACTTACACATTTGATTTTGCAAAAGCTGCCATCGAAAATGAAGCATTGGGAAAAAACACCGTGACGGATTTTTTAACAGTTAGTATTTCATCAACAGATTATATCGGCCATACATTTGGTCCAAACTCCATTGAAGCGGAAGACACTTACTTAAGACTGGATAAAGACATTGCAGATTTTCTTTCTTACCTCGATACAAAAGTTGGCAAAGGCAACTATGTTTTGTTCTTAACGGCAGACCATGGAGCAGCGCATGTGCCGGGCTTTTTAAATGAACATAAAATTCCGGGCGGGGGAGTGGACGATGCAGACATTGCAAAGAAATTGAAAGCAGCGTTAAAGGATAAATTCAATATTGATAACGCAATTGAAAACGTAGGTAATTACCAGGTATATTTAAGTGATAGCGTAAGAGGCAATGCAGCAGTAAGGCAATCCATCATTACAGAATTATTAAAGGAAAAAGCCGTAGCCAGCGCAGTTGATTTGAATGATTTAACAGGAGCAACATTACCTGAAATACAAAAGACAAGACTCACAAACGGTTACCAGCCCACCCGTAGTGGCGATATCCAGTTTATTTTTAAACCCGGTTATTTTGATGGTGGTAAAACCGGCACCACACATGGATTGTGGAATCCTTATGATTCACATATACCCTGTGTGTTTTTTGGCTGGGGTGTTAAGAGTGGCAAGCTCAACCGTGAAACTTATATGACAGATATTGCAGCCACCCTGGCTGCCATGTTACAGATACAAATGCCCAGTGGCTGTATTGGCCACCCGGTTACGGAGTTGATGAAATAGTTAAACCTGCGCTGCGATGTGATTTCCAAAATATCATATCGCAGCGCCATCCATAATTTGCATGGTGATCAATGCTTCCTCCAATGAACAGGGATTAGCAGCTTCGCCACGAAAATACTGAACTACATTTTCGATATGTGGTTGCTGGATATGAGCAGGAACTTCAAGGTCAATTGATTCCCGTGTATGGGTGGTCGTTAGTTGAATATAATTTGGTTTGAAAAAACTAAAACGAATGCTGCCCTCATCACCAATGATCTCACAGGAATCTTCCACTGAAGATGGCGCTACATTAAAATTCCAGGTACCACTGAATCCTATGTCATTGTTGAAACCCAATTGCACCATCACATGATCGGCTGCATTGTAATGCCTTCCCTGGTTGGCAGCGATTACGCTGGTTTGTATGGGAGCTCCAAACAACCAGTACATAATATCCAACTGGTGCGGTGAAAGATCATGAAAATAACCGCCCCCGGATATGGTAGTGTTGATGCGCCAGTTCTCTTCCGTTTTTGGAATTACATTTTTTGAAACAGCCTGCAGTGTTTTTAGCAAAACCAATTTTATTTTTCCAATAGTGCCATTTTCAACCAATGCTTTCACATTTTTAAAAAGAGGCAATGCTCTTCGGTAATGCGCCACTGATACTTTTACTTTATATTGGTTTTCCAGTTGTATCATCCGCTCTACTGATGCCGCATTAATGCTAACTGGTTTTTCTACATACACTGGTTTGCCTGCTTGTAAACATTGCTCCAGATAGGATTCATGTGAGGAGGGAGGCGTGGCGATATAAATAGCATTTACTTCATCGTCATTTATTAGTTCCGCTGCATCACTGTAAAATTTCGGCACGCCATGTCTTGCTGCAAAGTCTTTTGCTTTATCTGCATTGCGCCGCATTACCGCCACCAATTTTGAATTGGGTACCTTGTTAAATGCTGGCCCGCTCTTCACTTCACATACATCACCGCAGCCAATTATTCCCCAGTTGATTTGCATACTGATTATCTTTTAGTCTTGATGAAGCTTGCTATCTCTACCATTGGTGCTACCCAAATGTCTTTTTCTTTTTGCTTAATGTATTGCAGCAATTCCCTGTGTGCTGCCGTAGTTACATTTAAACTATTGCCACCACCCACACCATGAAACAAAATTACCAGCAGGCTATTACTGCTGATCGCCTTATCAACCCATTCTTTCATTTCTGCTGCCGTGTTGTTGTTAGCAAGATAACAATCCACATCATCCAGGTTTACTTTATCAATGGTATGCATTTCATTTCTCACACTCCGCAAGGCAAGGAAATCATTTTTGATGTTTTGGGTAAAGTCAATGCCGCCGGCCTTTGTATCGCCGCAGGTAAAAGCAAATGTTCTTTTTGTTTTTCCATCTAAAGATTGCAGAAACAAATTGGTCATGCGTATCTCATCCAGTATGCGTTGCAAAGTGTAGCGCTGCAGATCGTATTCCTGTTTTACCCATTCTCGTCCTGCGCCACCAATGCAGGGATGGTATAATGTGTGGTTACCTAATTCATGGCCGTTCACAGTTAATTGTTTCCATTCAGGCATTCTTTGCTGCACGGATGGTGAGTAGGCTGTGATATAAAACGTAGCTTTTAATCCAAGTGAATCCAATACTGGTCTTGCATTATCCAAATGCTGATCAATGGCATCATCATACGTAAGCACTACGGCGCATTTTTTCCCGTTCCACACATTGTTTGTCTGTGCGTAGAAACTAACAGGTAAAATCATCGCAAGCAAAAAGCAGATCGTTTTCATGCAACTATTTTTTACAATTTATCATCAATATGAAAGAAATCAAAATCAACATATCCGCCAATATTCTTTGTTGCGTAATTAAACAAGCCAAAACGATAGCCCATAAAATGCGGCAGTGTATAACTCATGTGCAGCGTAGTGCCGATGTGTTGCCAATTCTTTCCATCAAGGCTATAATAAAATTCAGCTACATCCTTCTTATCTGTAAAATCGCAAGCCGCTTTAAAATACACAGCATTTGTATTGAGTGGAACAGTTGCAGCTTCTTCTGCTAAGCCATTGCTGGCATTGATCATTACAATCCTTTTATTATTTCCATCAACTCTTACTCCAACCAGTCCATAATTTTTTTGTAATAAACACAGCCCGGCAAAATCGCCGTCTTTCATCTTGCTTATATCCAGCTTTGTGCTACCCGTACATACAGGACCAATAGTACGCTGCGTAAGCATATTTCTTGCCTGCAAAACGCTACTGTCAATCCTTCCTGTTTTCAGACGAAGAAACCCTTTTCTTTCATTGAGTGACCATACATCATTATCAGGATTATGATTCCACTGCCATACTAACGGCAACGGAGGTTCGCTTTTTCTGCGTATGAATTCATCTGATTGCACAATGCCCGGTATCAAACTTTTATTGGCCGGTAGTGGAAGATTAACAGGCACTTTGCCATTTTCTCCCAGCACAGGCCATCCATCTTCCCATTTTACCGGCACTAAATAGGGAATACGGCCAACAGCACCGAAATCACGAAACAAATACGCATACCAGTTACCGTTAGGCATATCAATTAACCCACCTTGTGCCACGCCTAAATCCTGCAAAGCAATGCGGCCTTCCCATGGCCCGGTAATTTTATCTGCCCGGTGAATTACCACCGTTCTCATGCCATCTTTTGGCCAGGTGATATTAAACAAATAATATTTTCCTTTCACTTTAAACAACTGCGATCCTTCACCTAACCAACTATCGGCAATAGGGTCGCTTGGCGCACTGGAGTTTTCAATAATTACCTGGTTAACGCCACCTTCTTTTACATCGGTTAAATCATCTTTCAGTTCAACCAGTGTTAGTTTCTTATTTCCGTAGATCAAATAAGTTTTCCCGTCATCATCAAAGAAAAGTGAATGATCATGCAGGGCAGGGGCAAAGGAGATGGCTTTCCATTCGCCTTTCTCTATATTCTTAGTAGTATAGATATGGGTTTTACCACTGGTGGCAGCAAAAGTGGTTACATAAAAAGTACCATTGTGATACCGCATACTGCTGGCCCATGAGCCTCTCCCATAAGTAGATTTACCATTGGTAAGGTTCATGTCATCATTGCTTACCAAAGTATCATAACAATAACTCACCAGTTGCCAGTTTACCAGGTCTGTTGATTTCATAATCGGTAAACCCGGGCTCATGTGCATAGTGGTGCTGCTCATGTAATAGGTGTCGCCAACTCTTATCATGCTCATGTCTGGTACATCTGCAAATATGATGGGATTGTGTGCCTGCGCTTTTATACCGGGATTGATGAGTAAAAACAATACTACAGGCAGCAAGTAATTACAGCGAATGATACGGCTGATAGACATAGGCAAGTTTTTAATACTGCAATTTATGGCAATTCTTTTTAAATGTACGATTGACATTTAATATTACTTACTGCAATAGCCGGACTATTTAGGCGATTTCCTGAGTGATGATTGCCTGATGATCAAATCAGATTTGATCACAATGGTGTTGGTAAGATTGATATCCCACAAACCTTTTAAATGATTGATAAGACTGCGGGCTGCCACCTGGCCCATTTCAAAACCGGGATAATTAATGGTACTTAATTGTGGTCGTATTACTTTACCGATAATATCATTATTGAAACCAACAATGGCAATATCTTGTGGCACTTTTATTCCATTGTCCCGCAGATGCTGCATTACCACGGCCGCACAAAAGTCATTGGTGATAAAAATACCGTCTGGCAGTGGCTTCATGGCCAGTATTTTTTCTGCGGAGCGAATGGCTTCCTCTTCATGAAAGCCATCAACGATCAGCATTTTTTCGCTGAAATGAATTTTGTTATTCTTCAATGCTTCTTTGTAGCCACGCATTCTCTCTGCGTACACATTTCGCTGCAGGCTGGAAGTGATATGAGCAATCCTGCTGCAGCCCTGCTTGATCAAATGATCCGTAGCATCATAACCAGCCTGGAAATTATTAATCACTACCTTAGTGCCTTCTGCGTTTTCAAACACACGGTCAAAAAAGATGACTGGTACACCACGGTCTTTAAATTGTTTATAGTGTTCAAGATTGGCAGTATCAAAAGCAAGTGAGGCAATCACGCCATCCA
>CAZDHQ010000026.1:0-14836 GCA_964505135.1 uncultured Ferruginibacter sp. | reverse complement strand
GGCGATTCTATTCCAAATCAAACTACGCTTACTAAAATTGAATCAAGCGATGCCTACCAAATGTTCGCAGGGAAAGAAGGTCAATATACTGGCCGCATGTTGCCAAGCAATTCGCCAACTACAGGCTATTGCATCCGCAAATACACTGCTTACAATCCCGATGGTTCCGGTAATTTGGATGGTGATTTGAAACAACCCATCCTGCGTACCGCAGATATTTACCTGGTAGTGGCAGAAGCTAAAATCAGAACAAGCGGCAATGGTGCAGGTGATGCAGAAATAAATGCAGTACGTGAAAGAGCAGGATTAGATCCAATCTCAGGCGCTGGGATGGCAGCATTGATGCATGAAAGAAGAGTAGAACTGGGTGGTGAAAACATTCGCTTCTTTGATTTGATGCGCTGGGACAAAGCAGGCATTATTGATGCTGCTACTTACCTGAACAAGCCGAAGACAGCATCCAAGTTGGCTCCGTTCAACGGTGCTGTAGTAGTACCTGCCCGTACTTTTACCAAACCTAAAAACTATTATATGCCAATTCCACAGGTAATAATAGATGAAAGTAAGGGTGTGCTCAAACAAAATCCGAATTATTAATATTGTAGTGATGTAGCATTAACAGCATTATTTACTGCAATTTTTAAGGACACAACGATTCATCATCGTTGTGTCTTTTTTTATGGGTAAAAACCAACAGCCTAAATTGAAAAAAGATCGCTTATTTTGATGTGCAAAAAATCCTGTTTGATTAAAGTGAAAAAGAATTGAAAGAAAAAACAAATACCAATATCAATATTAAAACGCTTGCCAAAACACTCGGTATCTCCACCGGTTCTGTTTCCAAAGCGCTAAAGGATAGTCATGAGATCAGTGAAGAAACAAAAAGAAAAGTACGAGAATTAGCTGCTAAACTTAATTATGTTCCCAATCCTTACGCCAGCAGTCTTCGCAAACAAAAAAGTAAAACTATTGCTGTAGTACTACCTGAAGTAGCAGACAGTTTTTTTTCGCTGGCCATTAATGGCATTGAAGCAGTGATGGAGCAAAAAGGGTATCATGTAATCATTTCCCTTACACATGAATTGTTCGCCAAGGAAGAAAAAATTTTATCTGATTTAAAAAGTGGTAGAGTGGATGGCATTATCATGTCGCTTTCAAGAGAAACGGCTGATACCAATCACATCAAAGCATTACAGGATAAAAAAATTCCCATCGTTTTTTTTGACAGGGTAGCAACCAGCATTGATGCTACTAAAATAATTACGGATGATGAACAAAGTGGATACAAAGCAACCAAACATTTGATTGAACAGGGTTGCAGGAATATTAAATTTCTTTCTATCTCAGATGAATTGGCCATCACCAATGAAAGATATACCGGAGTCAGGAAGGCCCTGGTATCGTACCAGTTAAATGCTGCCGGTACACTGGTAAAATGCGTTGTTAATACAGAAGAAAATGTTCAGTTGATAAAAGCAGTTCTAACGTCTACCGATAAGCCGGATGGATTAATCGCATCAGTAGAAATGCTTTCCATAGAGATATACAGGGCATGCCGTGACCTTGGTTTACATATTCCGGCAGATATTAAAGTGATTGGCTTTTCTAATTTACATAGTGCACCATTTCTTGACCCGCCCTTATCTACCATAACGCAGCCTGCATTTGAAATGGGTAAAGCTGCTGCCACTGAATTGTGTAAAATGTTGGAGAAAAAAAATGTTCAACCACACACAATAGTAATCCCGTCAGAACTGCATGTAAGAGTATCTTCATTGAGGACGTAAGATTAAAGGAACTATCCAATGGTTATATTGTTCCATTGCTTCATTGTTGATGAATCAGGTGCTTCATTTACTTTCCGACAAACCGAAGAATGCAAACCTGAATGAGTGACCATTCAACCACTTAACAATTCAACCATTCTGCCATTTAAGAAATCAGCCATCAACAAATCCTACATCAGACATCTTATTCCTTCCTCAAACTCCTCACAGGGTTATCAATTGCTGCTTTAATTGCCTGGGAACTCACCGTTATCAAAGCAATCAATATCGATGCAAGACCGGCGGTTAAAAATATCCATCCATTCATGTTGATCCTGTACACAAAATTTTGAAGCCATTGATTCATTAGCCAGTAAGCAAGCGGAGATGCAATGATGAAGGCAATAACCACCAGCCAAATAAAATCCTTTGAAAGCATGGCAGTGATTTGTGTAACGGTAGCGCCCAGTACTTTTCTTATGCCTACTTCTTTTCGTCTTTGCTCTGCCACAAAGGCCGCAAGACCAAATAATCCCAAAGCAGAAATAATAATGGCGATGCAGCTAAACAACCAAACCAGTGTTGCAATCTTTAAATCATTCTTATATAAATTATCAAAAGCTTCATCCATGAATTGATAGGAGAAAGGAGCATCTGGTATTAACTTTTTCCACGTAGCTTCTATTGCAGCCAAGCCGTCTGGAATATGTCCTTTTTGAATACTGGCAAATAGCGTCAATTTTAATTGGTTATCGCTGTTACGAATAACAAGTGGTTCAATTTTATTATACAATGAGCTAAACGCATAATCTTTCATCACGCCAATTATTTGACCTGTGTCTTCTCCAATTTTACCAAACACCTGCCCTAAAACCGGTTCCTGAATCCCCAGTTGAGCCACTGCTGTTTCATTAATGATAAAATTTTTTCTGTCTGATACTTCATTATTGAACCATCTCCCTTTCACAAGTTGTACATCAAATATTTTCCCGGCTTCTGGTTCCACACTCATATAAGAAACAGATCCTTTTGATACTGTATCCCTGCCAGCCCAATACCAGCCATCCATGCCGGTGCTATTCATGCTTCCTTCAATAGAACCACTGGTGAGTGCCACGTGCTGTATAGATGGATACTTTCTCAATTCATTCTTAAATATTTCGCTAAACTGAGTAATTTTTTGCTGATCGTAATCCAGTTTGTTAGCCAGCATGTAGGGCAAATCAACAGATAACGTTTGTGAACGGCTGTATTGAGTAGCGGATTGCTGGGCCAGCTGCATTTGTTTATAAATTGTGATGGCGCCAATGATAAAAACAATACCAATCACAGATTGAAATACTACCAGGCCTTTGCGAACAAATACATTACCCAACTTTACCATAGTGTGGCCATGTAAATAATCCAGCGGCTTAAACAAAGAAATGGTAGCGGCAGGTACTACTCCATTACACAAAACAGTAAATAAAAGTGTTGCAGCTAAAATGATCCATATTAAGGGAGAATTAAATGAAAGACGAAACTCCGTTTCAGTAAGTTTATTAAAGGCCGGCAGCGTTAACAGGATAATGAAAATAGAAACTACAATTGCCAACAGGCACATTAAAAATGACTCAGTAAGAAACTGTAAAAACAGGTGTTTCCTTGTACCACCGGTTATTTTTCGAATACTAATTTCTTTTGTTCTTGCATTTGACTTTGCAATGGTAAGATTAATGTAATTGATACTTGCAGTAAGTAACAACAACAAAGCCAGGATGCTAAATACATACACTGCAGTACGACTGCCCCTTCTAAAAGCCGGATCATTTGAATTGGTGTCAAAGTGAAGAGCAGCCAGTGGTTGTAAACTGTAGGAAGCATCATTGTGACCTGATATTTTCCTTACATAATCCGTAAACTTATTTTCAAACTTCACCACATCCGCAGCAGCATCCAGTTGTACAAATGTGCGATAGCTTGCATTACCCCAACTATTTAAATCATTTTTTCGACGATCCATTCTTGCAGACATGGGCACCATCATATCAAACTGCAGGCTTGAATTAACAGGATTATCTGCAACCACTGCTTTCACCTGAAACAAGGTTGTATCCAGCATAACTGTTTGCCCAATGGGATTGGCATTTCCAAAAAGTTGCTTCGCCTTTGTTTCTGTAAAAAGTATAGCATGAGGATTGTTGTTGAAAGCGTCAATACTTCCCTCAATCAATTTATAATTAAATATGTTGAACCAATCAGCATCCACAGCTATCCCTGCTTTCTCATCTATCATTTGGTCGCCGACTTTTAAAATGCCTGCCCAGTAGCCCATCCGGGCTGCATACTTTGTTCCGGTAGTTTTCTTTAAGGCATCAGCCGCTGGATAAACCGTTATTGAATTATATTCATTGTCATACTTTGTCTGCAGCAGGTAGATATGTTTCGCATCCTTATGAAAACTGTCGAAACTCAATTCATTCTGAACCCAAAGCGCAATAAAAATAAAGGCAACCAATGCAACCGACATTCCAAAAAGGTTGATGATGCTGGTAGTTTTATTAAAAAGAATATTTCGCCAGGCGGTTTTAAAATAATTTCTGATCATGATTTATTAGGATTATTATGATTCGTATGATTGATGAGGGTATTCAATAGCTAAATTGATTTATTGTTTAATTGTTGATGGATGCAATTTTCTATTTTTATTTCAACTATTCCGTGAATCAACAAGCACTTATTGAATATTACTGCTCTCCTTACCATTAAACAATTTAACCATACAATCATTCAACAATAAAAGAACACTGCATCTAACAACTCTTGCTTCAAGTGCCCCTTACTCCGCCCTCAACCCCTCCACCGGGTTAGCAATTGCCGCTCTATATGTTTGCGATATGATGGTAAAAAGCCCGATGACCAGCAGGAACAGGAAACATGCCAACACATCCATAACACCAAAGGATACACGAATAGCAAAATTCTGCAGGAACATAGCAGCCATCAGCCAGCCAATTGGCATTGCGATAAGACCTGCAATCAGCAAAAGCTTGATGTAACCTTTTGATAAAATTTTCACAATGCTTTTTTCGCCTGCACCAATTACCTTTCTAATACTAATCTCTTTTTGTTTTACCTGCACCGTGTAAATAACAAGGCCAAGCAGCCCAAGCGAGGCAATTGACAGGGCAATAAAACCCAGGAAACCTAGTAAAGAAATGGTTGCGGTTTGAGCATTACTTCTTTCAAGATCATCATCCAACCAAAAAATATCCGGGTTTGTTTTTACCTGTAATCCTTTCATAGCAGTCTCTACTTTCCGCTCTATTGCTCTTTTATCACCCCCATTAGTTTGAACATATAGAAAGGTGGAAGCTTTACTCTTTTGCCTGAAAGCTAATGGAGCTATTGGTCTTCCTGCACCTTCATAAATAAAATTTTGGAGTACGCCTGCTATTTCTAACTGTGTAGTATCATTGATATGAAGCTTTTGGCCCAAAGCTTTTGAAGGTGAATTAAAACCCAATACCTGCACAGCCCTTTCATTTAAAATAATATACTGTTCTTTTATCTCACTCCTTACCGGAGAAAAATTTTTACCTGCTATAAATGGAATATCTAACAATGGTATTAAATGTTCATCCGCAAAATAGTAGTGCAGGTCAATAGCATCTTTTTGTTCTGTTGTCCACACAGGCAGAGACATGCCACTGAACTTTGAGGTGAATTTGGCTGAGGTAGCCGCCACAGATTTTACGCCACTTACTGCTGCTATCTTTTCCATCGCAATCTTTTCATCAAGCCCATCCAGAGATAGTTCCATTACATTTTGCTTACTAAATCCTGGATGAACATTGCCCATGTAAGAAAACTGGCGGTAAAAAACCAGCAGGAAAATTAAGATCACCAGGGAAAGACTGTATTGAAAAACGACCAAAGATTTTTGCAAACCAATCTTGCCCATCCATTTAGAGGTAGACATATTCTTCAGTACACGCAATGGCTTGAATGCAGACAATATCCACGCCGGTGATGAGCCTGCAATAATACCAGTGAAAACCGCATATATAACAGACCATACAATATAAGTAGCATTATAATGAAAGGAGGAAGGTATAAATTCATAACCATCATTAAAGGGTGCATAACGTACAATGAGATGCAAAATCATCCATGCAAAACCCAGCGCTAGCAAGGACAGGATAACTGACTCCAAAACATATTGCATAAAAAGTTGCCAACGCTTGGCACCAACAATCTTTCTTACACCTACTTCTTTGGCTCTTGTTAAAGCTCTTGCAATAGTGAGATTAGTATAATTAAAACATGCCGCCAGCAAAATTAACAGGGCCATGCCTGCCTCGATAAAGATTTTATCCCAGGAAGTACCACCTCCCAGGTTATTTTCCAAGTCGCTGCTGGCGGGTGTAATGCTGCTCAATGGTTGTAAATGAAAAGCCGTATGACCATTTGGATTGCTTTTATTAAGATCAGCAGCAATAGTATTTAGAGACGACTGGATGGCAGATGCAGGCATCCCAGGTTTTAGTATCACATAGGTATAGCCACTATTGAAAGAAAACCAGTCTGTTGATTTTTCTTTTAGTTTGTTGGTTTTTTCAAGAGCGGCAACGGTGCTGATAGAAGCATAGGCATCAAAATATAAATGAGATTTGCCGGGAGGTTCTGCCATTACACCTGTAACGATATAGGAAGTGCCATCTTCCATCTTAATAATTTTGCCAATAGCATTCTCCTCACCAAAGAAATTTTTTGCCGTGTTTTTCCCAATTACAATACTGTTGGGGTTTTCAAGTGCAGTAGGCGCATTGCCGGCTAATAGTTTAAATCCAAACACAGAAAAAAACGATGGGTTCGTAAAAGCACCATCTACATACATTTCTTTTTCTGCAGCCGTCATTTTTCCGTGCAGTGCAGGATATACTTCCACTACAGCTTCCACGGCGCCCTTACCAGCTTCAATTGTATTTGCTAAAGGCAATGGCGTGCTGGCCATTTTCCATGGGCTGTTATTTTTGATTTTATATTCTGATGTAATGCGAAATGTTCTGCCCGGTGCCGGGTGAAATGTATCATAGCTGAAAGCATCCTGTATACGAATCATAATCATTAAACCAACAGACATGCTAAGGCCAAGACCAAAAATATTGATGAAAGTAGTGAGCCTGTTCCTGGAAAAATTTCTTAACGCTACTTTCAAATAAGTTCTAAACATGTCATGAGATTTAATATTGAACAGGTAAGATGTAAGATTTTAGAAAACTGTATCCTTAATTATACATCAATCAACAATTCAACAATGTAACAATAACTAAATCATACATCATCAAATCAGCCATCCGACATCCCTCCCCTACTCCCTCCTCAAACTCTTAACCGGGTTAGCAAAAGCTGCCTTAATTGCATTTAAGCTAACTGTTATTAACGCAAGTGCTACCGCTGCAAGACCTGCTGCCACAAAAATTTTCCAATCAATTGAAATGCGATAAGAATAATCCTGCAACCAATTATTCATGTAATACCATGCAGGAACAGATGCAATTAGCACAGCAATCAATACCAATATTATGAACTGTTTGCAAAGCATTGTAACAATACTAATAACAGATGCACCCAATACTTTACGGATACCAATTTCTTTTGTTTTTCTTTCAACAGTGAATACAGTAAGCCCTAATAAACCAAGGCAGGAAATAAAAATAGCAAAGAAAGAAAACCAGTTTACCAGGGTTCCAACCTGTTGTTCACTGCGGTACAATTTGTCGTATTCTTTATCCTGGAAATTATAATCAAACACAAAACCAGGCGCAAACTTTGCATAAACAGCTTCCATTTGCTTTAACACCTGTGGCATATTCTGTCCGGTTGTTCTCACATACATCATCCATGTCCATTCAGGTTTACACATAATAATGGCAGGTTCAATATTGCTGTGCAGTGATTTAAAATGGAAATCTTTTACCACACCAACAATCGTCATTTTACCTGCATACGCTTCTATCTCTTTTCCAACTGGGTCTTTCAAATGCATTTGTTCGGCAGCGGTTTCATTGATAATTACGGATGTAGAGTCAATAGCCAGTTGCTGAGAAAAATCTCTTCCTTCTTTTAAAGTAATGCCCATTGTTTTAATGATATCAAAACCGCCAGCGACGAAGTTGAAAAAGATATCATCATTTGGTTGTTTACCCGGCCAGTTATTTAGTGTACCAGCATTGTTTGATCCAACAAAATTCATAGAGGCCTGAGTTGCATTGGTCACTCCAGGTATCTTTAGTAATTCCTGTATAGCTGCCTGCTGATTTTCTGCTGGGATATTGCTGGGGAACCATACCAGGTTTTCTTTGTCATAACCGAGGTTTTTGTTCCTGATAAAATCTACTTGCTTTGATACGATGAGTGTACTAATGATCAACATGATAGATACAGCAAACTGAGTTACCACCAGTACTCTTCTTACCCTGCCCGTGTTGGTAACGGTATTATCAACAGTCCCTTTTAATACTCTTACGGGCTTAAAGGCAGACAAGACGAATGCAGGATAACTACCTGCAAGTAAACCAGTGATTAAAACTATGATTAAAAGAGTGATCCAGTTATTGAAACTGTTATAATCAATGGCAAGATGTTTATTTAATAATTGGTTGAACAAAGGCAATACCAAAGTAACTAATGCAATAGCAATACAGGCAGCGATTAATGACATGATTAATGATTCTCCAATAAACTGCATTATCAGCGACTTTTTCTGTGCACCAATCACCTTACGAATGCCTACTTCTTTTGAACGCTGTGTAGCCCTTGCTGTAGAGAGATTCATGAAATTTATACAGGCAAGTAGCAAAATGAAAAAGGCAATTACGGTAAACATCTTTACATAAGTGATCTTACCGCCACCAGCATATTTTCCATCTTTAAAATCACGGCGCAGGTACCAATCATCAAGGCCAAATAAAAATAATTCGGAAGCTTTCTGTTTATCGGTGTACCGATCCATCATTTTTTTTACAGCACTATTGATGGATGCTTCATTGGCATCCTTCTTTAGCTTTACATAAGTCATTACATTACCATATTCCCATGTCTCCTTGCCGTTCATGGTTTGATTGACATAATCTTTTACAGGCATTAAAAAATCAAAGCTGATGGTGGAATTGTAGGGTACATCTTTTAGCACGCCTGTTACTTTGTAAGAATATGCCTTGTCTACACTAATGACTTTACCAATGGGATCATCTGCACCAAAATATTTTTTTGCCAGTGTTTCTGATAGTAGTACAGTATTGGGTTCTGTCAAAGCACCATTAATATCACCCTTAATCAACGGGAAAGAAAATATCTTTAAGAAATCCGGCCCAACAAATAAGCCCATTTCATTGAAGTGCTTCTCTTCATAAGTAAACATGCGTTGGTCGCCCCATGAAGCGGCAGCAGCATACTGAATTCCCGGCACATCTTTTTTTAAAGCATCCGCAAGCAAAGATGGAACCGCAGGAAAAGTTTGTACTTCTTTATTTCCAAAACTCCTGTTGCTCATCAGCATGGCAATGCGATCCTTATCCTGGTGAAAGTCATTGTAGCTCATTTCATTTTTTACCCAGAGCATAATGAGTAAAAAAACTGCTAAGCCTGCCGAAAGCCCAGCAATATTCACTGCAGAAAAAACCTTGTTCTTCCACAGGTTTCTCAGTGTAATCTTCAAGTAGTTTTTAATCATAAGTGATATGATTTGGTAATAAACATTAGTTCTTTGGTCATGCCCGAAAGCTTTCGGGATTGTGTCACTCACTTGTACTTTTAGCAACCCTGTCAGCGGTTGATCCCGATAGCTATCGGGACTGGCAGCGGTTGTGTTGAATAATGGTATACGGTACAAGTGAGTGACACAACGATGTTTAATTTATATTCAAAAGCTCGTCCCAAAATTCAGACATAAACAAATCCTACATCAGACATCCTACTCCGCCCTCAAACTCTTCACCGGGTTCACCCTTGATGCTCTCCAGGCCTGCGAAAACACAATCATGAAACTAATTAGCACCAGTGATAAAATACTCATCAGTAAAATCGCCGGGCTAATACTTACTCTTGAAGGGAAGAACTGCAGCCACATATTGTTAAGTAAATAAGCAAGCGGTGTTGCGATCAATACAGCCACACCTAACAAAATCATAAAGCTCCTTGATAACAATACCACAATTTGTGCTACGCCGGAGCCCAACACTTTTCGGATGCCAATTTCTTTTTGTTTTGTTTCTGCTGTATAAGTTGCCATACCCAATAAACCAAGGCAGGAAATAAACACCGCCAAAAAAGCAAGCAGTGCAAGAATGGATGCAATGTCTTTCATCATGGAGTGAGCCACCAGCAATTGCTGATCAAAGAATTCGTATTCAAATTTGGTATTTGGGTTCACCTTCTTCCAACTGTCTTGTAAAAAACTTAATGTTTCAGCAGTGTTATTACCAGCCATTTTAATAGTAACATATCCAAACTGATCAGCCCGGTTACGCAGCATCAGTGGCTCCATTGGTCTTGTTACATCCAGGAATTGAAAATTCTTCACCACGCCTGTTACTTCTACATTATGCCCATCCACCAGTAAATGCTGCCCTACTGCTGCCACAGGAGAAGGGTAGTGAAAATCTGCCGCCATCTTCTCATTGATGAGCACATACTGCTCACCGTTAGCGGATGGAATAGCTGGTAGGTTTTTTCCTGCAACCAGTTTTAAATCCCACACATTCACACATTGAGCATCTATATCAATAAAATTGGTTGATAAACTGTCTTTACGGTCATTGCTATAAACGAGGCCGCCATTATTGGTACCGGTGGCAGGCAGAAAAGCACAGGCTGAAACTGCCCCTATATTTTTATTTGACTGGATGGCATTAGCAAACCTTGCATAGTTCTCTGTTTTGTACAGTTTTACATTCACCACATTATTTTTATCAAAGCCGTAATTAAAGTTCAGTATATGATTGGTTTGATAGTAAATAAGTACAGTAGAAATAATAAAAATCAGTGAAAGTGAAAACTGCACTACCAGTAACACTTTCCTTACCGTCAATCGCCTGAACAGTTTTATGTTGTTTAGATTCTTGAAAATATTTACAGGATTAAAGGAAGCAATGTAAACGGAAGGCAGGATGCCTGCGATCAACCCCACCACCAAAGCAAAACACACGAAGATCAGAAAGATAGTTGGGCTATGCGTAAACGTTATATTCAGGTAATGATTGAAATTTAAGTTGCTGAATAAGTTCTCTAACCCAAAAAGGATGAATACAGAGAAGAATAATGCAACCAATGCCACCAGTATAGACTCAATAATAAATTGTGAAAATATCTGCTTACGGCTGGCGCCTGATACCTTACGAATGCCTACTTCTTTTGCCCTGGTGAGTAGTCTTGCTACAGATAAATTGGTATAATTTAAGCAAGCCGATAAGATTACTATCAGGCATAATATTCCTAAAATGATGATGACAATATTAGGCAGGAACATGCTCGTCATATTCCCCATTACACCACTGCTGGAGATAGCTGTAATGGCTGTGGCTCTATAAGCAAACTGGTTATCATTTCCCTTTGGATATTGTTTATCAGAAACTTTGTCCAAAATAGATTGCAGATCCGCCTGCGTCTTTCCTTTCTCCATCAACACATAGGTATAGGATTGGAATACATTGCCCCAGTCATTTTGAGCATAATTGAGAATGGAATCTTTACCCAGCGATTGCAATGTACTTAGTGAAGCCAGCAGTTTAAATGGCAGCGTTGTTTTCCCGGGAACATCCTTCATCACACCCGTGATCATAAACTGGCCATACTCCGTTTCCTTATTGCCTGCTTCGGGGCCAGCAGGATTAATGCCCTTGTCGTTGAATTTTACAAATTTGCCAATCGGGTTCTCATTATAAAATAACTGGCTGGCTATTTCTTTAGTGATCACCATGGAGAATGGATTTTGTAAAGCGGTTTTTACATCACCTTCTTCCAGCTTAAAATCCATCACTTTAAACAAATTGCCATCAGCAAAATAACCACCACCGGATGCAATTTTTTCTTTATAAAAAATATCACCGCCGATGTTTTTCACCAGGCTGGCTGTTGCTTCAATACCCGTGTATTCATTCTTTAGCAAACTACCCAATGGCAAAGCAGAAGACGCCATTGCATGCATAGCTGCATTGCTGTTCTTACCAACGGTATTCACCCGGTAAATGCGATCCTTGTTTACATGAAACTGGTCGTAGCTGCGTTGATCAGCAATGATCATAATGATGAGCAGGCAAACTGACAAACTAACTGCAAGCCCGATGATGTTGATAAGGCTGAAGCTCCGGTTCTTGATTAGGTTTCTCCAGGCGGTTTTGAAAAAATTTTTTATCATGGCTTAAAAGATTTAATATTTTAGATTGAATAGGTAAGATTGGTTAAAGCATCTTACAAAATCAGACATCAACAAATCCTACATCAGACATTCTTATTCCGTTCTCAAACTCTTCACCGGGTTGGCCAATGCTGCTTTCACACTTTGAAAACTGATTGTCAGCAAAGCAATGATAATCGCTGCTACACCTGCCATGGCAAAAATCCACCAGCTTACGGTGATTCGGTATTGATAATTCGCCAGCCAGTTGTTCATTACCCACCAGGACAATGGGAATGCAACAAGACAGGACAATACAACCAACTTTAAAAAATCTTTTGATAATAAGGTGGTGATGCCTGCAACACTTGCGCCCAATACTTTTCTTACACCAATTTCTTTTATCCTTCTTTCTGCAGTAAATGCAGCAAGCCCAAATAAACCGAGGCAGGAAATAATGATGGCCAATGCAGCAAATATTTTTGACAACTGGCTGATGAGTTGTTCATTCGTAAATAACTGATTGAATTGGTCATCTACAAATTGATAAGTAAATGGATAAGCAGGATTGTTCTTCTTCATCACTGCTTCTATTTTAGTAAGCGCCTGGTCAAGATTGGTGTTTGCTTTCAGCCTTACGTACAGGATACCCGTATTGCCGGGTGAGGTACACATGAATGCAACGGGGTCGGGCTTGCCGTACATATTGCCATAGAGGTAGTCATTTACCACACCTACTACGGTTAGTTTTTCTCCGCTGGTGTCACCCTTGTTCCAAATTATTTTACCCAATGCACTTCCCTTACCCATCAGCTTTTCCAGTGATTCAGTTATGATGACATTGGTTTGTTTGGAAGTGACAGAATCAGTTTCCACAAAATCTCTTCCTTTTAATAGTTTCATTTGTGAAGTAGCAAAAAAGCCCGGCGTTACATACCTGCCCGAAATTAGGATTTGAGCATTGGGATCCTTTCCCTCCCATGTAAGGCTACCTGTATTATTGCCACTGTACAGCACTACATAATCAGACAAAGCAGCGCTTTCAACCACGTTCGTATTCATGATATCCTGCTTTAAAGAAGGATAATACTTAGCAGCTTCACCCCTGATATCTACCTGCAGTAAATTGTTTTTATTAAACCCAAGGTTACGATCTTTTACATGCTGTATTTGCTGGTAAATAACAATGGTGCTGATGATTAAAACAATGGATACGCTAAACTGCACTACTACCAATCCTTTCCTGATGAATGCAGCACTGCTGTCTTTCATCTTCACCCCTTTTAATACAAATATGGGTTTAAACGAAGAGAGGTACAGCGACGGGTAACTGCCTGCAATTAAACCGCAGATCAATATAATTAATAACAGTGCAGTGATATGCATTGGATTGCTAAGACCAAGTGTGAGTTCTTTTTGTACGAGTGTATTAAAAGATGGCAATACCAGCGCCATTATAATTACTGCTGCTATTGCTGCAATCGCAGCCATCACCACTGCTTCACCAATAAACTGCAACACCAAACTCTTTTTGGTTACGCCTAATACTTTTTTCACGCCTACTTCTTTCGCCCTCTTTTCGCTCCTTGCTGTGGCCAGGTTCATAAAGTTGATGCAGGCAATTAATAAGATGATCCATGCAATTACAGAAAACAGTTTTACATAAGTAATACCACCACCACCGGTTTGCACACCATTGTCAAAAGCGTTCCGCAGGTGCCAGTCATTCATACTGAATAAAAACGGACGGGCAATAGATTGCGGCTCCCTCTTTTGAATAAAATCAAACAACACTTTATTGACACTTGCTGCAGATGCACCGGGTTGTAATTCCACGTAAGTAGACAAACAGTTGTTGCCCCAATGTTTTGCCCATGGATTTTGATCAAACCAAATTTGGAAAGGAGCCACCCATTCAAATTTTAAAGAGGAATTATCCGGGATATCTTTTATTACGCCCGTTATCGTGTAGTCTTGCTTGTTATCGAGCCTCACTGTTTTGCCAACCACCTGTTGATCTGTTCCAAAAAACTTTTTTGCTGTACGCTGTGTAATCACCATAGAGTATAGTTCTTTAAACGCAGCTTTTGCATCACCATCTACAAAGGGTAAAGTAAACATGCTGAACATAGATGCATCTACGTACATTCCATTTGCATACATTGATTTTTCGCCAATGCTGATTAGTTTATTGCCGTTGCCGTCACTCATCCTGCAGGTATTGGCAATGCCGGGAATTTCAGCCTGCATCGCTGGAGCCATCACCGCAGGTGTAGAGCCAAAAGTAGCTATGTAGGTATCGTATTTCTGGTTCTCCTTTATAAAATAAACCTGGTCTTTTTTTGTATTGAACTGGTCGTAGCTGAGTTCACTTTCTACCCACAAAAAAATTAAGCCTGCACAGGCAATACCAATGGCTAAGCCGAAAATATTGAGGAAGCTGTAAGCTTTATTCTTTTGAAGATTCCTGAAGGTGGTTTGGATAAATGTGTTAGCCATTTCAACAATTTTTAGAATGAATGCAAGTTGGCATCCTGTTGAAAACAACCACCATGCCACTAATAAAACCCTTTACTGCAAAGGATTCCAGGCATAGTCAAATCAAAACTGTACGAAAACGGACAGTTTGATGTTTGAATATGAACAGCAGGCTGGCTACCCTCCGTTCTATTTATAATGAGAATGCCATGGC